>CALIEI010000081.1 GCA_938022165.1 uncultured Saprospiraceae bacterium
TTACCCATTGCATAACAAGTTCTGCAGCGAGCCTCATAAGACTCTTTTTCTCCTAGTACCACCTTCTCTTCATCAGGGACCAATCGATAGGAATGCGTTGCTAAATTTCCACAATGCGAACAAATGGCGTGCAGCTTGGTAATATACTCCGCCATACTCAACAAGGCAGGCATAGGATCGAAAGGCTTACCTAAATAATCCATATCCAATCCTGACAAAATCACCCTGATACCTCTTAGTGCTAATTCCTGGCAAACTTCTGGAAGTTCATTATCAAAGAACTGGGCTTCATCTATCCCGACTACATTGACATGCTCAGAAACTTGGAGAATATCCTTTGCCCTGCTGACAGGAATAGATTGTATATAATTAGAGTCATGAGAAACTACTTTCTCCTCATCATACCTAGTATCGACCTTGGGCTTATAGATTTCCACCACTTGGTTGGCGATTCGGGCTCTTTTAAGTCTACGGATCAGTTCTTCAGTTTTACCTGAAAACATGGATCCACAGATCACTTCTATCCATCCGCTGCGCTGCCCTTTAAAGTGTGGTTCTAAAAACATCTATAATTTTATCGATTAAGTTATATAAACTTTAAATTTACTGCGATTAATAGGTAGTTCAAGTAAAAAGTAGCCGATTTTTGAATAATTTTCAGTCATTCGACGTATATATCTATTAGACACATTCAAATCACGGACAAAATCGAAATTAATGAATTTAGCACAGTTTCAAATTATACTACAAAAGATCAATGCGCTGGATAAGAATATCAGCATGGACGGCAAAATATCAAGCATTGAAAAGGATTTGATGAAAGCCTATGTGAGCCAATTATATGAGGCTTGTGTTAATGATGACAGTATCGACACAGCTCCTCAAACTCCAAATGTAGAGGCCGTGGTTACACCTCCTACTCCAGTGCAAAGTACGCCTAGCCCAACTCCTATTGAGCAAGCCATACAACAACCCGTACAGCAGCCTGCGCAACAAGTGGTAGAGCAACCTGTACAACAAGTGGTGGAACCAACCGCTCCTATCGTAGAGCCTACTCCGGTAGCAACTCCTGAACCAGTAGTAAACCCTGAGCCAGCGGTTCAAAATAAATTGCAAGATTTGAATGATCGTATAGCTGCTAACACTAAAACGGTAGCCGACAAACTTGCGAATCCACAAGCTAAAAGTCTTAATGACCGATTGGCAGACAAGAGTGTGAACAAAACCTTTAATGATAGATTTAATAAACCTGAGAAGTCAACAGCTAATACCAATATTAGCGCACCAAAAATGGTTGTGATACCAGACTCTATAAAGCACCTTGACAATTCAAGCAATGCACCTCAATCGACAACTCCAACTGCTAAGGTAACTCCTCCACCGCCGCCAGCCCCTAATCCTACTCCTGTACAACAACCAGTAGTGGAACCTGTGGTAAATGTGGCACCAGTAACAGGTCATGCAAATACGGGCACTATCAATATAAATGACATTCATTCATTATTTGATGAACAGCATGCGAATGAAGCGGCAGGAAAATGGGGCTCGACTGCTATACAAGACATCAGCAAGTCTATCGGCTTGAATGATAAGATTTCCATGATCAAAGAACTATTTAATGATGATCACCATGCATTCAATAATTCTCTAGCTCAGCTTAACAATCTAGGTAGCTTTGAAGAAGCAAAGGATTACATGATGCGCAATATGATCACAGTATTCAAATGGAATGAAGGTCAAAAATTGGAACGCGCTAAGCAGCTAATCAACCTCGTTAGAAGAAGATATAAGTAGTTTGGTATAACGATTTGCTTTACTAGGTGTTTTATCCACTATAAGAACATATACATTTCACTTTGCAAGAAAAAAAACTGATAGACCACCTCTTTGTGCCTTTGGCCTTTTTAGGGTTGATTTGGTTTATTTTCCTTTTCCAAAATTTAATGGACTTCTCTCCAGGGAGACTTGGTGTACTACCTCGTGAGTTCAAGGGCCTGTGGGGTATTCTCTTTTCACCTTTGTTGCATGGGAATCTAGACCATATTGTTTCCAACTCTATTCCATTTGTAGTGCTTAGCACTTCGCTTTTTTACTTTTATGAAAAGGTGGCTATCCGTAGTTTTATCATGATCTACTTTTTGAGTGGTGTTGCGCTATGGTTTTTAGGTAATCTTTTTTTCTGTGGCACAGAATTCAATAGAACTTGCTATTTGCCTCATATTGGGGCTAGTGGAGTAGTCTATGGTTTGCTAGCTTTTCTATTTTGGAGTGGTATCTTTAGGAGGTCCCTTCAATCCATTGTAATTGCTTTAGTAGTGACCGTTTTATATAGTGGCTATTTTGCAGGTATCGCTCCCAATCCAGAACAAGGAAATGTATCCTGGGAAGGACATCTACTAGGGGCCATCATGGGCATCTTCACGTCCTTCTATTTCAAAGATGAACTAGAAGACATCGAAGTAGAAAGCATGAGAGATATTTATGCAAATGAAAACACAGACAAAACGAAGCTCTTTCTCCCTCCAGATATATTCGAGAAAACCAAGCTGCAACGCGCACAAGAAGAGGCAGCAAGAATAGCCGCAGAAAGAGAAGCTCGAAACAACAGGCTAGGACCATGGAATACAGATCATACACTTTAATAGGTAAAGATCAAGAATTAAACACTAGGCACTCTAGATTGCTAAACTAGCACATAGACTATAGTTTACCCATACTCATCCAAATACCCCATCCAAATTTCTCTATTATCCACACAAACTACCCTAATGTGTAGCATATCCAGTTTTGATTTGCCGTTACTTTGTTTTCATATTAACCAATTAAAAACAATATTATGAATAACTCATTAGGCCAAATCTTAAACAAATCTATCAACTCAACAGGTAATAGAGTACCCCTTATTAAATTTCAATCTGGTTTACTAAAAGTGCTCTGCGTTCTAATCATCGCCTTAGCCTTGGCATATATAAATGTAAAACTGGCTATAAGTGTAGGGATAGCTGCAATATGTATCAAAGGAATACTCTTCATAAAAGATTTGCTTACGATTAATCTAGACTTTCACCTAGACGATAAAGACTTGATGGAGATTGATGAGCAAATGTGGAGATAGAAGGTAAGAAAATACTAATTTTATAAAACACAAAAATACACGATCCTAAAACTCAACAATTGGAAGTAGATTATCAAGATCATGTTGGCGTATTACTTAGTATCACTGACATTAATAAAAAGGATATTTTATATTACAAAGACAGTCCAGAATTTGATTTTTTTGATGAGATCTTCCAAGTTTATATGAAAGAATTAAATGGCTATGGCGTATTTGGAATAGATTCTTATTATTTCTATTTTAAAAAAGACAGCTCAATTGAAGCGTACGCTTCTAAATATAAATCGTGTTATATCATTTCACTAAGTGAAGGCTTAGTTAAAGATTTAATTTCAAAATTCTCTTTGTATTTTTCAATTAATACTTTTCCAAGTCTTTGTGAATTTTTTTATTTAGATAAAATTTTTGATGATCTAGGGAAATCTTTATACAATGTAGTTCTCAATTATATCTGCCAACATGAAATAGCACATTTAATTCAGTTTAATAATGATGGCAATGATAGAATTAAGAGAGAGGCTATAAAAAACTCAACCGACTTTGATATTAAAAAACATATACATGAGTTTGATGCTGATTTTTTTGCTTGTATTAAAACAGGAAACTATTTATTTAGGCTTGTTAAAAAAATAGGTCTTTCGAATTTTCAAGATAGAGATATTATTAATTTTCTTTCATTATCTCTAAGTTCTATTTTCCTCTTTTTCCATTCATTCATTAATCCCAATCAAGGATTTTACTTGAGGCGAAAGAGTCATCCTCACCCTGTATTTAGAATAGGATACACGATTGATATTACTGCGTTTTATTTCAATTTAGAGCTAAAAGAGTTCAATAGAGAAATCGACGTAGCAAAAGTATTGGAATTGACATTCTACGCATCTGAGATACTATTGCAAAGGATTAGTTCAGAGTCGACCTTTGATGACTTTTTGAGCTTATATAATGAGAATATTTTAGAAATAAGTGACTATATGATAGAGCTAAGAAATCTTTGTAGTATTTATGATGAATCATCAGTTTCTAAAAGAAATGAATTAATTAAACAAAAGACCAATACATAAGACTCTATATCCAGAACACATTTGCCAACATTCATATGTTTGGAATCGCGAAAACACTTTTTATGCTATCTCAAGTAAAGAACTAAATCTTGTAGAAAGATGACTTTCTTCGTGGGTGTTTTCCTGGATCTTAAATTGAAGTAATTTTGACACTAAACAAAATCCTCCATCTTCTTCTCTTAAAATGGTCATCATGAAAGAAAGCACTCAACCCATCACGAAACTTCTAAAATTTCCCCTATTGATTATGTGCGCTTCAGCATTATATTTTTCAACAAACGTTTTTGGGAATTTTGGTTTCTTAGCTAGACTCCACTTAAATTCATATCCGCTAATTACTCCTCCTTCCTCTTCGACGTAGTCTATTTCTTGTTGCTGAGTAGTCCTCCAAAAGTAGGATTTAGCCAAACCTTGTTTATATTTCAATTGTTTAATCCTTTCAGAGATTAAAAAATTCTCCCAAAGCCCACCTTTGTCACTGCGCATTTCGAGACTATTGAAGTTACCAATAATCATATTTCGGATACCGTTATCATAAAAGAATATTTTCTTACTCTTCTTTATCTCATTTCTTACATTCCTACTA
>CALIEI010000082.1 GCA_938022165.1 uncultured Saprospiraceae bacterium
GTAGGGGAAAGCACAAGGCATAAAAAAGTCAGTAAGAGGCGAGTTTTAAGCTTGTAGACTTTTTAGCTTTCGTAAGCGTTAAGAATCTTTACAGCCGAGAGCTTTTTGTTACTTTTTTGCGGGAAAAAAGTAAATGTAAGAGCAGGCATAGATTTTAAATATCTGAATCATATTCTAGTCCAATAAAAATGTATTGCCTTACTCCGTTTTTTACGCTATTGCAGCAAAAATAAGGTAATTTTATAAGTAATTTTAGATGGATACCTAACAGAATCAATGACTTGTGCTTCTCATGAACATCCCTATATTAAACTCAATAATGATTTATGAATTTTTTGCACTTGAGGTATCAAGGCTTGATCCCCGTCATTGATTATGATATAGTCTGCAAGCTCGATCTTTTCAGCCTCAGCCATTTGCTTGTTTTCTCTTGCCATGACCGCTTCTTTATCGACCCCATCTCTTTTCATTACTCTTTGTATCCTTAGCTCCAAAGGAGCAGATACAACGATCAGCTTATCTAGGTCTTTGTAGTTTTCACTTTCGACCATCAGAGCAGCTTCCTTTAGTACATAAGGTGCTTTACTATTTAGCTTAGCCCATTTAGCGCTGTGTGCTCGTACTGCTGGATGCACTATGTAATTTAGCCGGCTTAGCATTTGAGGATTGTTGAAAACGATACTGCCGATATACGCTCTATCTAGAGTGCCATCATCTTGGTAAGCTTTTATTCCAAATAGAAGTTTGATTTTTTCCCGCACATTTTGATCTTCCACCATCAAGAGCTTGGCTTGATCATCAGCGTAGTATATAGGTATGTCTAGGGTCTCAAATATTTTGCAAATAGTAGTTTTACCAGATCCTATATTTCCTGTGATGCCTACTTTCATTAATTGATTTAGGTTTTTTTTAAGGTATGTTTATCAGTTTATGTGTTTGAATACTGAGATTCCATTTGGGATTATCTTTGCAGTAGCCCACACAAGCTTCCGTATTTTTACTAAGATACGCATTATCCATAGGTTGCAGGTAATGGTAGTCAAAATCCCAGTCAACAAAATCCGCAGGATCCATACCCAGTTGTGGATACACTAGTTTGAGTTCGTTACCATTTTTTAGTAAGATATCGGTATTTGCTTTTGGGCTGACGCATACCCAATCTACCCCTATAGGCAATTCGATGGTACCATTTGTTTCTATAGCTATCTCGAAGCCTACCTTATGTACACTTGCGGTTAGATCTTCATCCAGTTGAAGCAATGGTTCTCCACCCGTAAATACTACGTAGCAATCTGACTTGTTGGCATCTGGCCACAATGAGGCAATCATTTCGGCCAAGTCTTTTGCAATATATTTTCCTCCATTCACACCATCAGTACCCCAAAAATCTGTATCACAAAACTGACAGATAGCTTTATGCCTATCTTCTTCAAGGCCATTCCACAGATTGCACCCTGCAAAACGGCAAAACACAGCAGGCTTACCTGTATGATGACCCTCACCTTGGAGGGTATAGTATATTTCTTTGATATTGTATTTCTTAGCCATAATTCACTTTGAATAAGCCTTACTTGCAAAAACAAGTATACTTTTCTCGTGTTCTATTCTTCGACAATCTATATTTGTCGCTTAGAACGTAAATGTAAATGTTTAAACTATATTTTTATCCATATAAAAATGCTGAAAACGATGTTGACGGCTTTCAAGCCAAATTGATCAATGACTTTGAACATGATTATATATATGATATAGTCTATTCATCTCACCGCCAGTCCCCTCAGCGATTTTCTTCGCAGATTCTTTCTTTTGATACCAAGAGCTTGAATTATCTCAAATTTGACCATCTCAATGAGACTCCTTTATATGAAGCGACTTTTTGGGAGAAAATAGCCAAGGGCACTGGTCCAAAACAGCAGTATCATCTCAAGCTTAAGCCCAAATCCTTTTTCAAGCAAAAGAAAGTGGATAGCTATACGCAAGAAGTGTATTATGTATTGACCTTGGAGAAGATGGAGAAGACCTCAAAAACTAAAGAAACGGAATCCTTGAAAAACTATACTCTAGCAAACAAGGAACCTCAACCGGTAAGAGAGAATATACAGGTTGATTATCAGGGCAATATTCAAGAAAAGGCTAATTTTCAAACCTTTATCGATTTGCATATTGAGATGATAGCGCCAGACCCGCAGTCTATGAACAGCCATGAGAAACTGCAATATCAAATTTTTAAAGCAAGAGAATACCTAGAGGAAGCTGTTATGTTAGGCATCGAAAAGGTCTATTTATTGCATGGAGTAGGCAAGGGGAGACTCAAAGATGAACTTGCGATTATGCTCAAATCGCATCATGATGTTATGAATTTCAAAAATGAATTTCATGGACAATATGGTTGGGGTGCTACAGAGGTTTTCTTGAAGTAAATTTTTCTTTTGGGGCCATCCACACCTAGCGGGTGGTCGGGCCTTTCGTTCCTACATCCCGAAAAAAAATCGGGATATACCACTTCAGTCCCTTGTCCCTAGCGCGCTCCGCTTACTCGAGCTTAGGTGCTTGCGCACCACGCGATACAACTAAAAAAGCCAGTCCTTTTTCAAAGACTGGCTTATCTATTTTATATTTTACGATCTATTTCTTTTTCTTCTTAGGAGAAATAATAACGATCATTCTTCTTCCTTCCATTTTAGGTAGTGCTTCAGCTACCCCTACTTCTTCCAATTCTTTTAAGAATCTCAACAACAGAAGCTCACCCCTATCTTTAAATACAATCGTTCTACCTCTAAAGTGAACATATGCTTTGACTTTCGCCCCCTCTTCTAAAAATCGGTGCGCATGTCTTAGTTTGAATTCAAAGTCATGATCATCCGTATTAGGGCCAAACCTGATTTCTTTGATTACTGTTTTTTGTGTTTTTGCTTTGATTTCTTTTTCTTTCTTTTTCTTTTGGTAAAGAAATTTTTTGAAATCAATTATTCTTGCAACTGGTGGATTTGCTTTTGGCGAAATTAAAACTAAATCTAGCCCAACAGATTCAGCCCATTCTAAGGCTTGTCTAGAATTATATATGTCTGGTTCGATTTTTACGCCGATTTCTGCGCTAAGCTCTTCTAGATTATCACCTACAAGTCTGATTTTAGGAGCTTGGATGTATTTGTTAATCTTGTAATTGTGTTCTGGTTTTCTGACAAAGGATCTTGATCTTCTATTAGCCAAATGTTATTTTTTTAGTTATGAATTATTTTAAAATTAGTCGAATATATTTTCTGTCCCGACTTAGTAGACTAAATATATGATAAAATATAAAAAGTACACCCAAATACAAGAGATATGGGTGTACTTTCATGTATTTTAATTGAATTTTACTTCTTTGACTCCGATTTTTTCGATTTGTCGTTAGAAGAAGTGATTTTCAATTTATTTTCTTTCTTATCCAGAGTAGCCTTTAACGCTGCTCCTTCAGCAGGATTATTGTTCAATATATACTCTGCTAATGGATCTTCAATGTACTTTTGAATAGCTCTACTAAGTGGTCTAGCACCAAACTGCGGATCAAATCCTTTCTCTGCCACAAAATCTTTAGCATCAGCAGTTAATTTTAACGTGTAGCCCATTCCTTCAAGTCTTTCATATAGATCTTTCAGAGTGATATCGATTATCTTGAAGATATGCTCCTTCATTAGTTTTTTGAAGATTACGATATCATCTATTCTATTCAGAAATTCTGGAGCAAATACTTTCTTGATTGCACTTTGTAGGTAAGTTTGATCATGCTCATCTTTGGCTTTATCTGTCATACCAAATTTGATTGACCTTTCCATTTCTCTGATACCAATGTTAGCAGTCATTATAATAAGGCAGTTTTTGAAATCTACCTTTCTGCCCATACCATCGGTAAGCTGCCCATCATCCATCACTTGCAGGAGGATACTAAATATATCTCTATGTGCTTTTTCTATCTCATCTAATAGAATTACTGAGTAAGGCTTTCTTCTAACCTTTTCAGTCAGCTGACCTCCTTCTTCATATCCCACATATCCTGGAGGCGCTCCTATAAGTCTACTGACAGAGAACTTCTCCATATATTCACTCATATCTATTCTAATCAGCGCTTCTTCCGAGTCGAAGATATATTTAGCCAGTGCTTTTGCCAATTCTGTTTTACCTACTCCGGTAGGTCCCAAGAATATAAATGAGCCGATTGGCTTAGAAGGATCTTTAAGTCCAATCCTATTTCTTTGGATAGCCTTTGTTACCTTTTCGATTGCATCATCTTGACCTATGATATATCCAGCAAGATCATCAGACATCTTTACCAGCTTCGAAGATTCACTTTGAGCCACTCTTCTTACTGGTATTCCAGTCATCATAGCAACCACCTCGGCTATATCTTCACCATCTACTGGGTATCTTTTTGTCTTAGACTCTTCTTCCCACTCTACCTTGGCAAACTCAAGTTGTCTTACTAGTTTGCTTTCATCATCTCTTAGGTCCGCAGCTCTTTCATACTGTTGATTCTTAACTGCTTGATTTTTCAGATCTTTTAGATCCTCAATCTTTTTCTCTAATTCCTCTACATGCTTTGGTACATGAATATTTTTTAAATGTACTCTTGCACCGACTTCATCCAATACATCTATGGCTTTATCTGGCAAAAAGCGATCACTTATATACCTATCACTTAGCTTTACACAAGCTTCAATAGCATCATCAGAATAGTTCACATTATGAAACTCTTCGTATTTACCTTTAATATTATTTAGAATATGAACAGCTTCTTCAGCTGATGGTGGTTCTACAAGAACCTTTTGAAATCTTCTATCGAGAGCGCCATCCTTTTCTATATGCTGTCTATATTCATCCAAAGTAGAAGCACCGATACATTGCAATTCTCCTCTTGCAAGTGCTGGCTTAAAGATATTAGATGCATCTAGAGATCCTGTTGCTCCACCTGCACCTACGATAGTATGGATTTCATCAATAAACAAAATCACATCTCTACTCTTTTCAAGCTCATTCATAATAGCTTTCATCCGCTCTTCAAATTGACCTCTGTACTTTGTGCCAGCTACTAGGGCAGCAAGATCAAGCATTACTAATCTCTTATTAAAAAGTGTTCTAGAGACCTTCTTTTGATTAATTCTTAAAGCCAAGCCTTCTACAATAGCAGTTTTACCCACTCCAGGTTCACCTATAAGAATAGGATTGTTTTTCTTTCTTCTACTTAATATCTGAGAAACTCTTTCTATTTCAGTTTCTCGCCCTATGATAGGGTCAAGTTTTCCTTCTTCTGCTAACTTCGTTATATCTCGACCGAAGTTGTCCAATACTGGAGTTCTTGATTTTGAATTTCCTTTTCTTTGAAATTTACCGGATTGCTCTTCCTCAAATGAATCATCAGATTCAGAAGCACTATTAAATACATCAGGATAGGTAAACTCTTGCTCTTGCTTGACATAGTCCATCTCAGTCTTATATATCTCGTAATCAACATCAAACTGTCTAAGAATTCTACTAGCAAGATTGTCCTTATGCTTTAAAATAGATAGCATCAAATGCTCAGGACTTATTTCATCACTTTTAAGCATTTTAGCTTCAAGGAAAGTAACTTTTAATACTTTTTCAACTTGCTTATTCAGTGGTAATTCACCTACATTCATACTTGCTGTAGAACCAGATCTAGATTGGATCGATTCTTCTATACTTGACTTCAATAAGTTTAAGTCTACATCAAGAGATTTCAGTACTTTGACAGCTAAACTTTTCTTTTCTTTCACTAGACCTAAAAGTAAATGTTCAGTCCCGATGTAATCATGACCTAGTCTTATAGCCTCTTCTCTACTGGTCGTGATAACCTGCTTAACAATTGGAGAAAATTTTCTACTCATTTTATATCTAAATTTTTAATCTGAGATTTTATGCCTTTTGCAAAATTGATTCAATAATACCATATTATTACGTATTTGACATCAATAGCAGCTTGGTTTTGGACGAATCTCGTGCTTTAAAGTATTTTAACTTGCAGCAAAACTATGCCACTACTATAATAACGTTCAATTTTGATGAATGCTTGCTCTTAACATATAATATTATAACGTGATAACCACTGTGAAAGTTTGGCAACTAAACTTACCATGTTTAGCGCATAATGCTCTATTAATTTGCAATAATTAAATATCTTGCGCTCATATTATGAAGTATACAGCCGACAAGAATGAAAATTACTGTTTATTGACAGTTGAAGAAGACAATATCAACTCGATTATTGCACCTCATCTTAAATCAGAGTTTGTGATTATTAAGAATGAAGGAGCAAAGCATCTGGTATTGAATCTTGAGAAAGTAAAATTCATCGACAGCTCAGGCTTAAGTGCAATACTTACTGCCAATAGACTATGGGCTGATTCAGGTATGTTTATCGTTACAGGAATAGAGAATGAAAATGTAAAGAAATTAATTTCGATTTCTAGACTTGATACGGTATTGACAATTATCCCAACTGTTTCAGAATCAATTGACTACATCAAAATGGAAGAAATTGAATCTAGCCTTAAAGGAGAAGAGGATAAAAGGGAAAAATAAATATGTGTAATAATGTCTAACATTATTTTTTCGATCCTGTTTTTATTGCTATTTTTGTACAGGCTCTAATAAACCTTACCAAATACAATCTATCTATTTAAAGACTACTAATTACATTTGATTGAGCTTGTCGCGAGCTCGATTGTATCAAAGTTGAATATTTTGCAGACCTCCCCCCATTATCTGCATACTTATTCTTCAATATTTTGAAAATGTTATAAGTCGATTACTCAATTATTTAAATTCATATAATTAGTGCATATTTTTCTATGTCACTAATCAAATTATTTGACCCAAATAATATACTGAATTGATGAATTTTATATAAATATATTTTTATAATATATTGAAGTAATTGAAAATTAATAGAAAAAATTTTTTCCCGTCGATTATTTCGTCGTTTTTGGCTTGATAATTGTCGGTTTGATGATAGATGTTTTAGTCACATATTTGAAATCTTAACAAAAAAATCAAAATTTCAAATCATGACTAAATTTTAATGTTGAAACTTTTATAAAAAGGAACTATGCAACTTTTCTTACACTCTGAGCAGTGCCAATCATTTGTTAATTCAAATAGATTGGCTTCGGTCGTTTTACTCTCGATTTTGTTCTGTTTTACTTCATTTAGTCTAAAGGCTTCCGAATTTTCGATGAATCTTCTCGATAAATCTTCTTCTTCGGTCGATATTTTTGATTTAGACAAAGAGTCAGACGAATCATGTACTTTCCAAGTAAATTTCCTTAATCAAGGTACTTGTCCCATTCATGTTTACAAATGGCTGACCAATGGTGATATCTTTTTGTTTACTATTCAACCTGGCCACCAAAGGAGTGCTGAGTTTGAGAATGGTGAAACTGCTAGATTCCTAAAACAAAAAGGAAACTTTTCTGGCCCTTCAGAAGATCAAACTTTCACAGGGTGTCATGATAGGCTTTTTGAAGTAGATCCTCACTTTTGTCCAAACCCAAATTGCAACTTTGGTGTCAATATAATCAATTCTGGTACCTGCAAAATATTCTTGTATAAATGGTTGCCTACTGGTGATGTTTTTCTTGGTTCTTTACACCCAGGCGAAAACGATGGGTTTAGATTTTATGAAGGAGAAAAAGTTAGATGGGTTCAAACATTTAACAACTTTTCAGGTCCATTAGAAGAGCAAAAATTTAATGGATGTCATGGAAGGAACTTTAGTGTTAATCCTTCATTCTGCCCAGCATGTGACGCTTCTAACTTTGAACCTGGTGAAATTGGTGAAAGCCAATTCTTTTGTGAATCTGGTGATGCAAATACGCTTACATCTGTCAAGGATGCTAGTGGATGCTACGGTGGCAACATAGAATATAGATGGCAGTTTAAAACTGTCCTTGTAGGAGGGGACTGGCTGGTTGTTCCAGGAGCTAATGGTAAGTCATATAACCCACCTCGCCTAAATGATACAAGATGGTATCGTAGACAGGCAAGATGCGCACCTTGCGGTAATTTTGAAAATAGTAATGTAATAGATATACATATAACTAAGAATTTTACCAATCCGGGTAGGATTGGCGCAGATGAATGCAGATGTGGAGGATATGATCCTGCCAATATAACAAATTTAGAAAGTCCTACTGGACGAGTTAATTTCCATACCCCATTTGTAGCTGAATTTATCTGGCAGCAAAGAAGACCAGGTGGATCGTGGTCTACAGTCAATGGGGCAAATGGAACTGCGTATAATCCTGGCCCTATTACGCGAACTATGGAATATAGAAGAGGGGCAAGATTCCAGCCTTGTACAGATTACATCTTTACATCTCCAGTAGTTAAAGGAGTAAACACGACTCCTAAAGCTAATGATGATCACCTTACAGCTTGCCCTGGCGAGAAAGTATGGTTAAATGTTGCAGATAATGATGATCATGTACAAAATGGCAATTTCAATGTAAAAATTGTAAGAGGTCCGAATAACGGAAATGCAGTGCTTAACTATAATGGTATAGTTGGAGCTATAGACTATACATCAAACCTCCATTTTTGTGGTGTTGAGAATATTGTTTATGAAATTTGCAATATCGGAGATTGTGGCACACAATGTTGTGATAGAGCTACTTTCAAGATAACAGTTCAAGATGATGAACGTCCTACTTTTGACAACAGACCTGGAGATATAACTGTAGAATGTGATGCTATTCCAAATGCACCAAATGTTACAGCATCTGATAATTGTGACCAAAATGTTGAGGTAACACTAAGTGCTCCTCGAGTTGATGGCAATTGCGAAGATAATTTTGTTATAAACAGAACTTGGACAGCTGTAGATAATTGTGGAAACTCTCTAAGACACACACAAAAAGTGACGGTAAGAGATACTCAATCTCCTAATTTGACTGGTGTTCCAAATAATAGAACAGTTGAATGTGAAAATGTTCCTGCACCTGCCAATCCTTCTGCAACAGATAATTGTGATAATAACGTAACAATTACTCCTAGTTTTACTAGTACACAAACAAATAACGGTTCTTGTACTGACTATGATTATGTTATTACCAGATCTTGGACAGCAGAGGACAACTGTGGAAACACAACTTCAAGAACGCAAGTAATAACGGTAAGAGATAGAACAGCACCAGAGATAACGAGAGGAGCACAAAATATGACAGTAGAGTGCGATGGAAATGGAAATACTGATCAATTAAATGCTTGGTTATCAAATAATGGTGGTGCTCAAGCAAGCGATAATTGTGACCCCACCGTTACTTTCTCAAATAACTTTGGAAACAATAATAATTTATCCAATTTATGTGGCGAAACTGGTGCAGTGACTGTTGTCTTTACTGCTTCAGATGAATGTGGCAATACTTCTAGAACGACGGCGACATTTACAATTCGAGATACCGTTGATCCAACCATTACCCCTGCGTCAGATATGACTGTTGAATGTAATGGAAGCGGTAATTCTCAGCAATTAAATGCTTGGTTAAACAACAATGGTGGTGCTACTGCTTCAGATGTTTGTAGTGGTGTAGTGTGGACATTCTCACCTAACCCTGCTATAATAAGTAATGGATGCGGTACGACAGGTGATGTTACTGTAACTTTTAGAGCTACAGATGACTGTGGGAATTTTAGTGAAACTACAGCAACATTTACAATTGAAGATACTGGCGATCCAACAATTACTTCTGCATCTGATATGACTGTTGAATGTAATGGTAGTGGAAATACCCAGCAATTAAATGCATGGTTAAATAATAATGGTGGCGCTACATCTTCTGATGTTTGTGGTGACGTAGTATGGACTTTTTCTCCAAATCCAGCAGTTATTAGTAATGATTGCGGTGAAACTGGAGATGTAACGGTAACATTTAGAGCTACAGATGATTGTGGTAATTTTAGTGAAACGACTGCAACATTTACAATTGAAGATACAACGGATCCAAATATAACTACCCAAGCTAGTAACATGGAGGTGGAGTGTGATGGAACTGGAAACAACGCCCAACTAAATGCATGGTTGAATAATAATGGTGGAGCACAAGCTTCTGATATTTGTAGTGGTGTAGTTTGGACAAATAATTTTACATCATTATCTGATGCGTGCGGAGCTACTGGACAAGCGACTGTAATATTTAGAGCTACAGATGATTGTGACAATTTCAGTACTACAACTGCCACTTTTACAATTGTAGATACGACTAATCCAAACATTACTGAAGAGGCTGATGATCTAACTGTTGAGTGTGATGGTGATGGCAACCAAGGTGAGTTAGAAGCTTGGCTTAATACCAATGGTGGAGCAGAAGCAATAGATGCTTGTAGTAATGTTGTTTGGACAAATAATTTCCAAACACTTAGTGATGATTGTGCTGCTACTGGAACAGTAACAGTAATATTTACAGCTACTGACGAATGTTTAAATTCTTCAAGTACTACTGCGACTTTTACTATTCAAGATATAACGCCTCCTGCAATACTTACCCAAGCAGAGGATGAAGTATTGGAATGTGATGGAAATGGAAATACTGGTGCTATTAATGCCTGGTTAAACAATAATGGTGGAGCAACTGCTTCTGATATTTGTGGTGGATTCACTTGGACCAATGATTACACACCTAATTCATTATCTGATGATTGTGGAGCAACTGGAACAGCTACAGTGACTTTCACTGTGACGGATGAATGTGGAAATGCAAGTACTACAACTGCAACCATCACGATAGAAGATACAACTAACCCTACTATTGAGTTAGAAGCTCAAAACATGGTGGTGGAATGTAATGGCTCTGGTAACCAGCAAGAATTGGACGCTTGGTTAGCAAATAATGGAGGAGCTGTTGCCACAGATGTATGTAGTGGTGTAGTATGGACCTTCAGTCCGAATCCAGCAATTATTAGTGACGAGTGTGGTGCAACAGGTGATGTAACTGTCACATTTAGAGCTACAGATGATTGCGGTAATTTCTCTGAAACAACTGCAATATTTACAATCGAAGATACAACAAATCCAACTATTACTGCCGCATCAGATATGGTAGTTGAATGCGATGGAGATGGTAATCAGGCACAGCTTGCTGCTTGGTTAGCTAATAATGGTGGAGCTACAGGATCAGATGTGTGTAGTGGTATAGTTTGGACATTTGAACCAAATCCAGCAGTACTTTCTGACGAATGTGGTGCTACTGGTTCAGTTACAGTTGTTTTCACTGCTACAGACGACTGTGAGAACTTTTCTCAAACAACTGCTACATTCACTATTGAAGACACTACCAATCCAACTATCACGGATGAAGCTGATGACTTAGTAGTAGAGTGTGATGGTCAAGGAAATGAAGCAGAATTTGAAGCTTGGTTAAATAATAATGGAGGAGCAATAGCTACTGATGAATGTAGTGATGTAGTATGGACTTTCGAAGTATCACCATTAACTGATGATTGTGGTGCTACCGGAACGGCTACTGCAGTTTGGACTGCAACAGATGATTGTGGAAACTTTTCTACAACAACTGCTACATTCACTATCGAAGATACAACTGCACCAGATCCTGTTTGCCAAGATATTACTATCCAATTAGATGGAAATTGTTTTGCAAGCATCACACCAGAAGATATTGACAATGGTAGTTCTGATGTATGTGGTGATATTGCTAACCTTGAGTTAGACATCACAGAGTTTACGTGTATCTCTGATGTTGGGAACAATACGGTAACCTTAACAGTTACTGACGAATGTGGTAACCAAGATGCATGTCAAGCAACAGTTACTGTTGAGCAGTTTGACCTTGCCCTTAGAACAATTTTAGCTCCTGGGGAAGATGAAAGAGTTTACCCTGGAGAAGATATAACTTTCAAAATTGAAGTACATAATCAAGGTACTTTGACAGCTTCTAATATTGAAATTACAGATTATATTCCTGATGGTCTTGCACTTAATGACCCTGCTTGGTCTCAAGCTGGCGGAAATGCTGTATTGACTTTACCTGGTACTTTAGCTCCAGGTGTAATGACTATGGTTGAAATTACTTTTACTGTAACGCAACAGTTTGAAGGAGCTATTGTAAACGAAGCTGAAATTTCAGGTGCAGATGCACCAGATGGGTTTAATAATACAGATGTAGATTCTGTTGCAGATTCAAACCAAAATAATGACGACGGTGGAGAGGTAAATGGCCCTACTGATGATGAAATCAATCAAGGCTGTTGTAGTCCTGCTGGAGAAGGAGACGAAGATGATGCTGATCCAGAAGATATAATGGTTGAAGTATTTGATTTAGCTTTAAGAAAGACCTTAGCTGCTGGAGAAGACGCTAGAGTATATCCTGGCGA
>CALIEI010000083.1 GCA_938022165.1 uncultured Saprospiraceae bacterium
CAATATTTCCAATGCCACTAAAAATGTTTGGATTGATGAATTGGTAGATCAAAATATTGCCTTCCACGATGTCAAAAAAGATGGTGCTTTTTACAGAGTGTTCTGAGATGAGCTGAGTTGACTATTACTAATATCTACTTCTTATTCAACCACACAAAAAATTCTTCTATCTCATCAGGATGGAAGGCCACCCACTGTGTAGCGGCGTCGCTATTACCTTGGATGATGTATTGACAGAAAGTCTCTAAATGTTTACTCTTCTGAAGCTTGTCAAAGAATGGGATGTAAAAGGAAGACCAAATGTCTTGCTGTGGCAAATTCATATTCCCTAGCAGCTCAAATAAGCCGGTAGTGGTAAGGGTGAAAAACTGATCGTCGTTGAGCTTTTTCATATCATCCATATAGCGACTGGCGGTCAACATACTGATCATCAACTCTGCGCTGGTAAATGGATTCTCAGCAGAATCATCGATTACAATATTCACCTGACTATCGTCTATCGCATCTAAGGACACGTCTCCTTTCAGATTGGACTGTAATAGTGTATAAGCATTCGTTGCTCGATCGCTGGTTGGCTCTAACAATAAAAAGTAGTAAACAGGCAGCAATGATTTGATTTGTTCTTCTTTTCGTTTTTCTGCAAGCGCTAAATATAAATGACTACTTGCATGCAGTGGATTTAGTTTGATGGCATTGATCATTTCTCCAGAGGCCAAGTTTACCTTGCCTTTTTTGAAATAATTGATGCCGAGATTGTAGTGAAGCAAATAATGTCCATCCGTTTCGGCAATGGCCTTCTTAAACAGTTTTATAGATTTATTGGTTTTTCCTTGCTCGTCCAATACATTGCCTTTGACCATATAGGCAGCGACCAAATTGTCTTTATTTTGCTTGATTACTTTGTTGGCGTATTTGATAGCATTTTTAAATTCTCCTATTTCAGAATAGGTTATCGCCAATTCGTAATTGGCCAAGGTGGATTTTTTATCAATGGCTAATGCTTCAGTGTACTTTTGGATGGCTTTGGTATATTCTCTACTATCATGATGTATCACCCCTTCTTTGACGATTTCAAGAATTTTCTCTTCATTGGTCTGAGAAAATAGTCCAAAGGTAAGTCCTAAAATTAGGGCAATCGATAAAAGCTTTTGCATAATCTATATATGAGTAGTTCCAAGGTACTTAATTTTTGGAGAAATAAAATCAGTTTGAGCGAATCAGTTTGAGCGTAACAGTTTAGAGCAAGAGCAAAGTCAGTAAGAGGCATTCAGTTTCGAGCAAGAGGTTTGAGCAAGAGCAAGAGTCGTGAGCAAGAGCAAAATCAGTTTTGAGCAAGAGCTAAGTCAGCAAGAGCAAGAGTCGTGAGCAAGAGGTTTGAGCAAGAGCAAGAGTCGTGAGCAAGAGGTTTGAGCAAGAGCTAAGTCAGTTTTGAGCAAGAGCTAAGTCAGCAAGAGCAAGAGGTTTGAGCAAGAGCCAAGTCAGCAGCAAGAGGTAAGAACAAGAGGTTCGAAAAATAACAAATTAACGAATTAACGAATCAACAGATTAACAGATTAACAGATTAACAGATTAACAAATTAACAAATTAACAAATTAACGAATCAACAAATAACCAAATTAACAAATCAACAGATCAACAGATCAACAGATTAGCAAATCAACAAATTAACAGATTAACTAATCAACAAATCAACAAAATCCGCGTGAGGGATAGTAGCCATTTAGTCCGTGCAGAGCTTGGAGGGATTGCAGGGGACCGAGTGAATAGCGAGTGGCGCAAAGCCCGACCCCGCCCACTTAGAAATTAATAAACCTGAAAGAAGATTATTTTCTAAGTGGAGTACAATTTTTTGATATAAGAAAAAGGGGGCACGCCCAAATTATTTTAAATATGAATAACCTTTTTGATCAAACTAGTCTTGTCATCAAAAGTAATGTGTAGATAATATATACCCGGTGCGCTAGGCAGAGTGTAATATTTGCCATCAGGCTTCAACAGTACATGGAGGCCGGCATTGGTAGTGCAATATACTTGCTTAATTTTTTTGTCTGTATCCAATGTCAACCTGCCATCGTCTGTAGGATTGGGGTAAACAGTGATGAGGCTTTCTGCAAACTGCTCGGTAGAAACCTGATTGACGAAAAGACCTACGATACTATCTTTGACCATGTAGATCGGCTCATTGTCGTTCGCCTCAAACATAGATTGGAAGGTAGCAATCTCCTCTGTCTGGGTTGCAAACATAGGTGCTAGCCAACGTGGAGGCAAGGGCTGATATATAACGGACGCATACAAATCGACGCTACCAGAATAACTATTCAAGGGAAATTGATAGCGGATAATATCGGCACCGGTGCCTTCAAATCCACCGTCATTGAGATTAAAATTGGGATCCGCTAAAGCATTACCGACGATGGATACGGTATCATAAGTGCTGTGGTTCTTGCGGAAACCTCGGGGAGGAATACGATTGTCCTTGAGACCAACATAGGCTTGCTCTAAGAGCGTAGTAAACTTACCCTCACTATCTCCAGTGACAAACTCATAAATCTGGACTTGAGATTCGTCGGTTATAAAATTGTAGTGCGGCTCAAATTCTGGATCAAGATTTTTCACTTCATACTGATCATCAAAAATACCAGATTGGAATAAAGTATCTCCTTGCTCCGTGACTGCAACAAACTGCAGCACTGCTCTACGACTGGGATAACCAGAAGGAAACTTGTGCCCTGCCAGGTTGGTCACTTTGACTTCTATCAGTAGCGAGTCATCTGCGCCAGCTGGTATACTCATATCTAAGTCTAGTGAACGTCGTTGGAGCATATCCTTAGTAGCAGCGATGGTCTCATCGAATGCTTCATCAGTAGCGTCAATACCTAAGGCTTCTTTGTTCTCTTTCATGAGATTGAGCATAGTCACATTGCCACCGACTAACTCATGTAAGCCATAAGGCGAGCGTCCCTCAAGGAAAGCATAATTTGCTGAAATGACAATCGAATCTTGGATACGTGGTATATGACAATTTTGACAAGTTTGTTTTCCTTCTCCTATAGCGTAGGTTGAATTGAGCCACTCGTGATAGGTCGCCTGCTCAGCAAAAAAATTGTTCGTAGTATTGCCATCTACGTCGTAACTGTTCGTAACCAAAGTGTGGCATCCAGCACATAGTCCTTCATCATTGATATGCTCGCTAAACTCTGGCTTGAACCCAACAAAATCTGCCATGGGCGCAGCAAAGGGAAACTCAAATGGTCCATACATAACTCGTGTCGTATCATACACCAATTGACCTGAAAACAAGTCGCCAAGATTTTCTCGGGACATTTGATGACAAGCACCACAACTCACACCATCCATCCCAACTGTATCTATCAGTAAGTCATGGATGCCGTATTTACCCAAGCCTCGTATATTTTTGGTGTAGTGACCCTGCGGTGCATGACAAGAAGTACACTTGTCTTCTGTATCTACTCTGTGCTGCGGAAAAGTAGCCACCTCATGGCTAATCTTGGCTCTCCAAAATGGATCTTTTGCAGAATTGGCCATCATACTCGCCTGCCAATCATCATAGAGATTCACATCATTTCCTGCATTATCGATATAGGCATTCTGCATCGGATCTGGACCATGACAACCTACACATGCTACCGCAGTAGGAAATATCAAGGAACTATCTACTGGTCCATGAGCAGCCACCATGGAAAAATATTTTCTTTCTTCTTCTGTATGAAATGAATTTGCATTTTGCGTCGTAGGCAGCAAGGACAAAGTCAAAATAGAAAGGAATATCCCCATTCCAACAAGACTGATATGTTTATTTTCTAGCATTTACAATATTTTTTTAATGCATTCTATCCCCTCTTACCTCAATGCCTTGCAGAATCTCAGCTTCGTAATCTAAAAACTCTTGCCAACGAGCCATTGTCTTTTCCTCTCCGCCATACCCTTTAGCTAAGTCCAAAAATAGTCTATAATGTCCCGCTTCTGAGACCATAAACTTATGGTAAAATTCTTTGAGATTATCATCTTCTAAATGCAGCGATAGTAGTCTAAATCGCTCACAAGATCTCGCTTCGATCAAGGCATTGATAAGTAGACGATCTATGAATCTTTCTTCTGCTTTACCTCCTTTCTTTTGAAATGCTAAAAGCTTATTGACATATTCATCCTTGCGTTGCATACCCAACTTCAAGCCGCGTTTGTCTAACTCCGCTAAAACTTGTCGAAAGTGTCCCCACTCCTCAGTTACTATTGGCGCTAGCTCTCTTACCATACGCTCTCGCTCTGGATTCTTTTGAATAAGAGTAATGCAACTGGTAGCCGCTTTCTGCTCACAATAGGCATGATCTGTCAATATATCTTCGAGACTCATTTCTGCCAGGTTGACCCATCTTGGATCGGTAGGTAATTTGAGTCCCAGCATCTGCACACTGTCCTTTTCTGTTAATTGAGACATAAAATATTTTTATTGGTCTAAGCAATTCAATTGATTGATTAGAAAATCTGTTTCATAAATGGTGTAATCCTCATAACCAGTGCTCCATACTAATCTAACCTTGTCCATATCTACCTTGGACAGCGTTTTTACATGTTCATTGGGGATGAGGTATTGCGCTTTGTATAGCACAGTCTTTTTTATAGGATCTAAAAATCCGTAGTCTGTTTTGTTATTATACAAACTAATACTAGTCCCGTCCACTAATCTAAGGGACAGTAAAGCTTGCTTTTCAATACTCCCATAACTTTTCTGGGCAGTCTCAGAAGCTACCGTAACCTCTACACAAATAAATTTGTATCCGCCTGACAATCCACTCAAATAGGCTTCACATGTAATCATATCTCCATCCTCAAAATAGCGTCTCATTTTATCGCTGGTGTATGAGAATAAAAGTCCGGACTGAAGATCAGTTCGCTTCTTTCCACTAAAATCATCTTTTCCTTGAAATGCAAAAGTACAATCAGGTAAGGAGGCTTTTGAGATATTGGGTTTAGTACTTGGATACTGCACGGCATAAGCGCTTGGTATTGATTCTACAATATCTTCTTGATCTGCATCATCTACATTCGTTTCAGCAGTATCTTTTTTGGATTTTGATAGCTTATCTTTTGTTTTCTTCTTTTCTCTTATAGCGAGGGATTCTGATTTCTTAGGTGGGTCTACTTTGAAGTTAGTATCATATTTACGATCTAATTTAGCATACCCTTTTGCAATACCCGCAACTCCTTTTTTCTGGATAGCTTCATAAGCTCTCCTTTGTTTAAGCAATATTTTATTTTGAGTACGTGCTGATTTCAACTGCAATTTTGCCTCTTTGTATTTGGCTTCAATTCGTCCAACTTTTTCCTTGTCCAGTTTTCTTCGCTTTGCCGACTTTAAGTCTCGCTCGTATTTATTTAGGGCAAAGTTGGCAACTCTTTCTTTTTCAAGGGCAACAGTTTGTTTATCTCTTATACTTATGATTTCCTTTTTTACTTTTTGTTCCAAATTTAAATCATTAGCTAAAGATTTTTCTTTGCTAGAGGAAGGCTCTCCAGATTCTTTGATTTTCTTCTTTTTAGGCTTATCTGATTTAGCATAAGCGCTAGCTTTCTTAGATTTGGATTTCGGAGTTTTTGTTTTTTTGGATTTAGACTTATCCGCTTTGACTGTTTTTTCTTTTTTTGGCTTTTCTACTTTGGCTGTTTTTGCTTTCTTTACTTTATCCTTCTTCTCCTTTTTATCATCTTCATATATATCGCTTTCGAGATAAAGCTTCTGATCTTCCTCATCATCTTCATCAAAATATCTCCAAGAGCCATCATTATAGACTACGATCTTTTCTCCTTTGTGGTTAAGATTGACAGTCTGAGAAAACAAGTATGACATCTGTGCAAAACACAAAATGAATAATGCAAAAATTTGCTTGTAAAGTAGATTTTTATTGATCGTATTCAAGACGTAATATTTATGGTAAATCTAAAAAATCAGTGTGCTCTTTAAACTAATTATCTTCAGGTAAAAATACATATAAATTTTGAAGTCAATTAGCATGATTTAATTATATGACCCATTTTTAGCATTTATTATGCAGTTTACTGTTTATTTGCACAATAAGCACTTATAAACACATATGAAAAGGCAGAAATTGATGAGATTACTATTTTTTGTAGCCATATCGGGCTTGATAATAAGCTGTGCATCAGAGACAAGCAAACAATACATGCAAAAGGGAGCATTTCTATATCCAATTACCACCAAACTAGACACACAAGATGTATTCTTTGGAGAAAAAGTAGCTGACCCGTATAAGTGGCTTGAAGACGATCGTAGTGCGGAAACGGGAGCCTGGGTAGAGAAACAAAATTCTCTGACTTATGGCTTTATAGACCTCATACCAGAACGCGCTTCTTATGTATCCAGATTAGAAGAACTTTGGGGCTACGAACGATATGGCAATCCGATAAAAAAGAATGACTACTACTACTTTTTAAAAAATGACGGACTGCAAAACCAAGATGTACTCTATCGTCAAAAAGGTCGAGATGGTAAATTGGAAGAAGTACTCAATCCAAATAATTTTTCTAGCGACGGCACTGCTTCATTAGGGGCTATAAACTTTAGCCGAGATGGAAAATATTTGGCGTACCAAAAATCCAATGGAGGATCCGATTGGCACAATATTCATATCCTTGATTTGGAATCAGGTAAAGAATTAAAAGAAATAATAGAATGGGTTAAGTTTTCTGAAGTGAGTTGGGTGGAAGATGGATTCTACTATGCTCGTTTTCCAATACCCACTAAAGGATCAGAAGGCACAGTCAAGGCTGCTAATCAGACCGTATATTTTCATAAGTTGGGTACAGACCCGTCGAATGATACTGAAGTATTTTTGGATCGTGCAAATCCAAATCGAGGTTTCATAATCCACTCTACCCCTGACAATGCTTATCAGATATTAGAGACTTGGGAGAGCACTAGTGGAAATGCATTGTCTATTAGAGATAATAAAGCAAAAGAAAAAGGCTTTGTAGATGTGATTTTTGACTTTGATTTTGACTTCAAATATCTAGGTACTCATGACAAGCAATTGCTTTTCTTGAGCAATGCAGAAGCGTTGAATAAAAAAATTATTAGTTTAAAAGTAGACAATACCAAAAAACCTAAGTGGAAGACTGTTGTAGAGGAAGCGAATTCGGTCATTGACTTTGCACAACTTTATGGCAATAGCTTAGTCATAAATTATATTGAAAATGCTTCAAGCAAACTTGTAATTTATGATTTAGAAGGCAAACTTATACACAAGGTTAAACTCCCAAGTATTGGCACTATTCAGTCCATCTCGGGCTCTAAAGACAGCAAAGAGGCCTTTCTGTCATTCACATCATACAATCAACCCGTCTCCATTTACAAACTAGATATTACTACTGGCAAGCTCAGTCCATACAAAATTCCTAAGGTAGCTTTTGACTCTGACAAGTATGTAACGAAGCAAGTCAAATACAAAAGTAAAGACGGCACTGAGGTACCTATGTTCATTTCGCACAAGAAAGGACTAAAGATGGACGGCAAGAGACCAACCATGCTATATGGATATGGCGGTTTTGACATTTCTATCTTACCTAGCTTCAATACAAGTCGACTTTTACTGGGACCTATGATGATGGAAAACGATGGCATATTTGTAGTAGCCAATATTCGTGGCGGCGGAGAATTTGGTAGTGCTTGGCACAAGGCAGGCACTAAAGAAAGGAAGCAAAATGTTTTTGATGACTTCATTGCCGCTGCCGAATATTTGATAGACAATAACTATACCTCGTCCGAAAAGCTAGCAGCCTATGGTCGCTCTAATGGAGGCCTGCTGATAGGCGCCTGCATGACGCAGCGACCTGACTTATTCAAAGTAGCATTGCCAGCCGTTGGGGTATTGGATATGCTGCATTATGAACAATACACTATTGGATGGGCCTGGGCCAGCGACTATGGATCTGTAAAGGAGGAAAAGGCATATCGCTATCTCAAGGCATATTCGCCAGTACACAATGCTAAGCCCCAAGACTACCCTGCTACGCTTATTACGACCGCAGACCACGATGATCGTGTGGTCCCTGCTCACTCATTCAAGTTTGCCGCGGCATTGCAAGAGGCGCAAACTGGTGAAGCACCAGTCATGATTCGAGTGGGTATCAGCGCAGGTCATGGGGACGGAAAATCGACAAAAGAAAAGATTAGTGAAGCAGCAGATATACTAGCTTTTACGTTTTACAATTTTGGCATTGAAGATTACCGAGCCCAATAAGAATAAAGCTATACCAAACCAATGATATCAATTTACTACGAGTAGATAGGCTAAATAAATGCAAAAATGGTCTTACACCGAGTAGAAGAATTTCAGATTTCACAAGCTATACATCAGAAGATCCAACATCTTCTTGAGCTATGCTTTGGTTCTTATCCAAATTCGCAAGACTTTCTCCATCAAAAACCTAGCTTTCGATACTTCTTGCTAGACGAGAAAAAAATGATTGGCCATTTAGCCGTGGAGCACCGCATCGTTCAGCTCAAGGGAGATTCGCTCTCTATTTTTGGCATCACTGATCTATGTGTTCATCCAGATTATCAGCATCAAAAATGTGCCTCCAAACTAATTAATGCGCTTGAGACTCTTGCCCAAAAGCATAATGTAGATGCACTCATATTATTTACTAGCCTATTTTCTTTTTATGAAAAAAATGGGTTTAGCAAACAAAACAATAAATGTCGCTGGCTGATGATCCAAAACAATGTTAGTCTGGGAGTTGCTCGACGTTCATTGGATAACTGCTTGATGGTAAAAATGTTGTCCGACAAAAAATGGGCTCCAGAGGCAGAGCTGGATTTACTAGGGCATGTTTTTTAATTAAGCAAAATCTAAGCCTTTTCTTTCGAGCTAGATTGTCTCCCATTCCATATTGATTTCGTTTTATATTTGGCTGTGCCCCCTTTGGCCTGCCCGCTATCCTATACAAAGGGGTCGTGCTATCCATGACTCCGCGTTCGCTGCGGCTCGTCTCCTATCGTCGCCGATCTGCTTCACCCTATTTCCGAAAGCTTTCGGAAACGGGATCGCATCATTACTATCACTCACAGAAAAAAAATCAACAAATTAAATGTTTATATATCAACGTATTAGACAAAAATAAGATCAAAATATTTATCTTGATGTAGCGAATGAGATACTTGCAACATCTTACTATTGAAATAGCTATTCAGATATCATTTCTTTTTATTAGCAAAATAGTCAAAATGAAAAAATCATCGCTTTTAATATATAGCCTTCTCTTATGTTTAATCTTTTCTTCATGTCGCCAAGATGAAAATGATAGACGAATTATAATTGAAGAAGCTCCAGAGCCAGTAGTACTTGTACGGACTGAAATCCAAGGAGAAGTTGTAGATGAATTTGACAATCCAGTAGCATTCGCATCCGTCCAAGTGGGAGATGAATGGGAGACCGCAGATGCCGAAGGCAAATTCAAATTCCAAGATGCAAAAGTCAATAAATCAGGCAATAGTATCCTAGCTGAGTCAGATGGATTTTTTGATGGAGTCAGTCATTCCAATTTTGCCGCAGAGAGTAGTTCATTCTTGCAAGTGACTATGTTACAAAAAGGGGAAGCATTAAGAGTAGACCCCTCTTCGGGTGAACCAGTTATCAACCCAGATGGAATCTCCATTACTATTCCCGAAAACACCTTAGTTGATAAATTAGGAAACGATTACACGGGGGAAATAGACGCTTTTTCAAAATACATAGACCCTACTGGAGAAAACCTAGGTACACAAATACCCGGAGCACTCCTGACTAAAGATGAGCTTGGCAATCAAGAAGTGCTTTCTACCCTAGGGATGATAGCACTTGAATTAGAATCACCAGATGGAGAACCTTTAAATATTAAAGAAGGAAGTGATATCACTGTCAAAATTCCGATTCCAAGCGAGTTGCTAGGAAGGTCACCAGAAGAAATTCCATTATGGTATTATGATCTTGACGATGAACAATGGTATCAAAATGGTATGTGTATTAAAGATGGAAACGTTTATGTATGTAATATAACTTGTTGTGGCGTTTATTGGAACTGTGGTGAATCACGTCCATCATTATGTCTCTCCGGGAATGTACTAGAAGAAAGCCTTAGTCCAGCAGAATACATACAAGTAGTCGTTGAAGACTTAACCAATAATTTCATCTACTGGGGCTACGCTGATATCAACGGTTTTTTCTGCGGAAATGTACCTGCTGCGGTACCTCTACAAATAAGTTTAATTGATCACTGTGACAATGTTGTATATACTGCAGAGGTAGGGCCCTTTGCTAGTGATACTCAACTAGAAGATATTATTCTAGAACTATCGATCGAAACGTTCTTAATAAAAATAACTGGAACGGCTTTAGATTGTAATGGAGAAAATATTGATGGCCATATTAGTTTTCGAAATACAGGAAGATTAGATGTTTACCCTTTTATTGATGGCAATATACAAGTCAATCTCGCTATGAATTGCACAGTACTCTCTGAGTTTGAGATTGAAGTCTTTAATCATGCAGAACAGTTTAGATCAGAAACGTTTACATTTACTGAGGAAGGAGACATTAATCTAGATGTAGTAGATGTTTGTGAACCTTTAGACGATTTTATTTCCTTAAATTTTAACGGGACCGAACATTGGACTGCTCCAACTAAATGGTATAAGGAAACAAATGCTACTAGCAATCACTATGTACTTGAAGGACTGAACTCCGGTGGAAATTATAAGCTTGAATTTTTGGATTATCAAGGCATAGGTAATTATACAGAGAGTATTATTTTCAGTTCTCAAAATTTTACTCAAGACCCAAATATTCCATCATTTAACATCCTAAGCCCAAACATCACAGTAGGCGTTAATTTTATCGATGATGAGTATATTATCGGTACGCTTTCAGGAACAGTTACGGATAATATGGGAGCAGATGTACCGCTTACCGGAGAATTCAAAATTAGAAAGTAATTTTAAGTCTACCCTAAATGAAAATCGAAAAACTCATAAAAGGCTGTCGCAATCTTGATAGGAAAGCACAAAGAGAAATGGTGAATCTCCTTTCACCATTTCTCTATTCTATCTGTCGTAGGTACACAGAAAATCATCACGATGCTAAAGACATCATGCAAGACTCTTTAATCTTGATATTTAACAATATCGGGAAATGTAAATCGAACGAGGAGTCTGGGTTCAAGAGTTGGTGTGCAAAAATTGCTGTGAATACGGCATTAGCTAAACGTAGAAAAAAGAGTTATACGATGGAAGAAAGATCTTCAAATGATCTTAATTACAATGTAAGCCCAAAGATTCACAGTAGACTGCATGTAGAGGATATTCTTGGCTTGCTACAACTACTTCCAGAAAAGCAGCGCAATGTTTTTAACCTTATTGTAATGGACGGATTTTCTCATAAAGAAGCTGCCTCTCTTTTAGAAATAGAGGAAAGTAGCTCAAGAACATTTTTGGTTAGAGCTCGTGAAAAGATGCAACAACTTATTCATCAAACTGAAATCAAGTAATCATGAAAGATAATTCATTCGAAAATATTATGAAAGAAAGCTTTCATTCCCACGAGCCAAAATTGGATACAGATGAAATTTGGGACAACATAGAGCCTAAATTGAAAAAGAAAAAGAAGCGTAGGTTTATCTTATGGATCTGGCTTGGTTTGTTAGGAAGTCTATTTTTTATCGGTAGACAAATTAATAATAATCTCCACTCATCAAGTGCAACAATAAGCGAAGCGAATGTGATAGTATCCGATGATTCAGAAAATATTATTAGTAAAAAAGATGTTCCAAATCTAATTCAAGAGCAAATTAGTGACGCTCTTTCAGGTCAAAATGCAATTGAAAATATAGAGCCAAAACTAAACAAAACCACTGCACTACAAGTAAGTGAGAATTCTAAAAACATAAGTACAAATTCTCTTAATGAGGTACATACTTTTAAGCTTGAAAATGAATATGTAGAGAAAAACATACCTCAGAATTCAAATCTAATTCAACAAGATTATTTAGCACTCAATAAAGCGCCAGTAACTACTAAAGTTCAAACTAATCCAAATATAGTTATATCTATCGCTGAGTACTCTTCAGATCCGGAGGCCGCTATTATAGAGGATATTGTACCAACAAATAATGAAAATATAGAACCGATAATCGATATCATAGATATTGCAATAGCAAAGAATAAAAAAATTCAAGCTTACAATTTTAGTGAGACAAATAAACCAGAGAAAGAAAGACTAGATACAAACACACCAGAAAAAACGGTACAAAAGAAGAAGGAAAAGCTAAAAAAGAAGAAGGAAAAAAGTAATCGTGACAAAAAAATAAAGCAAAGTCAAGGCAAAGCACCTAAGGCACCTAAAGCACCTAAAGCACCTAAAGCTAAAAAGGAAAGTAAACATCTAAGTTCCACAGAAAAAGCTTTTCAAAAGAATATCAAAAAGTTAGATAAGGTAATTAAGAAAAAAAGATCAACTAAAGAAAATAAGAACGCAAAACACAGCGAAATTAAATCCTCGAACATTAATAAGGCTAGAAAAGCGAATAAGGAAGCTAAACAGCAGAAATCACTGCAAAATAGTATTCAAAAAAAGAATGTTAAATTAAAAAAGAAAAAGGAGCAAGAATTTCGCAAAAAAGAAAAAGAGAAAAAAGTCATTGTAAAAAAGAGAAAACCTAAAAAGTGGGTTGTTGAAACTCAGCTATCAGTAGGTCCTACTCTACCGATAAAAATGCTTAGTGCAAACAACACAGATGATACAAATCTTGTAACAAAAGACTTACTGGATTTTAGAAATGAACACGAAAACCAACTAGAGGCGTTTGCTTTAAAATGGAATTTTAATTTTGAATACAAAAATGGACTACTATTAGCTGCAGGAATTGAATACTTGCAATTAAATGAAAGGTTTGTATCCGAACTAACTAGAGTAGATCAAATTTCTCAAAGTGTAGTGACAGAAAAAATAGAAAATCAGTTTGGGGAAGTAGTTAGTGAAACTAGAGAGAATATAGAACTAGAAAGAACTACCATTTTAACTCAAAAGATTAGTAACCAATATAGATTTGTAAATCTCCCTATAGGAGTAGGTACAACTTGGAAAAACGGAAAAAATAAATATAAAATACTTGGAGGTATTGATGTCAACCTATTATTTAAGTTCAAAGGTGCATTTGCAGACAGCAGAAATAGTCCAATTAGAACCTTCCTATTTACTGAAGAACAAGATGATGGTTCTGTTTATGATTCTTTCTTTAAGAAAAGGACGGGTTATGGCTTATGGCTTTCTGGAGAATATAGTAGACCTATTTCAAAGCGATTGAATTTTGTTGTTGCACCAAGATTTCAATTTGCCTTATCGCCATTGACAAATCCTGATTATAGATTGCGACAGAAATATGCAAGGCTAACATTGGATATTGGTGTGAGCTATTTATTGAATCCAGTTAAGTACAAGAAGAGGTAATTTGATAATGGAGATAGATAATTTATAAGGTATAAGCATATCAAAATGCATACTGGTTTACACTATAAAACTAAATTGTAGCTATCAACATGGTGCATGGATACTGACTAATCAATCTTCATAAAGTGAAAAATCAATCGTTTTTACAGGAAAAACTGTACAACACTTTATAAATAATAGTATAAAAACTGTTTTTAGAATACTGACTAATACTTGTTTCCATAGTAGATTTTATTTCTCTTTTCTATACATTTAATAAAAAAAAGATATGAAAAGATTAACCACAATGTTGAGCGTAATTTTGATATCTCAATTAGTTTACGCACAAACAAATTTCACAGAGGATTTAAACGCTAACAACATCAACACTACTGTATGTTCGAATGGCGCAACTTTCAAGAATTTTAAGAAGACATCACTACCCGGAAACGACGCTATTTTAAATACTTTAAAGACAAGTGGTATTTGGATTACAGGATTAGACCAAGCAGGCAATATTGTAGGAAATATCCAAATCGAAAATGAAAACGGCAACGCAGATTTTGAGACCAACCCAGAATTCCAAGGCATATGGAAGGTGTCAAGTGAAGATGTAGCGCAGCATCTTGAAGATTTTAATGATAATGGTGTTATTGATAATACCAATACCCCACTATTTGATTGGCCTAGTCACAATAATTCAACAGGATATGATTACTGGATTGACGACCATTCCATAGAACGACCATTTAATTATCAGCCTAGCTTAGGAGACTATCCTTTTCCTGGCATTAGAGGATGTTCTGAACCCTCTCCATTTGGTGATTTTGTTTGGTCTGCATTTCAAGACAATAACAATCATACGGAGTCCGATCTTGGTAATACTCGAATACGTGTTAGTCAAAGTGTTTTCACCATAGAATGTGGAGACTCTGAGATGCTCCAAAACACTGTTTTTGTTAAATACCATTTTGTCAATGGTGCAATTCAACGACTTAATAACGTTAGAATTGGTATCTATAATGACTTTGAAATTGGTTGTAGCGGAGATGACTACATCGGATGTATACCTGAAAGAGGGATTCAATATGCATACAATGCGAATAGTACAGATTGCGATGGTGGCTTCGAAAATAATCCACCTGTACATGTTTTTCAAGTTGTAAAAAGCCCTTTAGCTATTAAAACAATAGCTGAAAATGGAGAACTTATCAACCCGCCTCCTGGAGAATCTGGAGACACTGTAGTACAGGCTGTAGTTGATATATTTTTACCCTTAGATCACGTAGAAGAAAACATTGTCGCTCCTAGCAATAAGAACGACTATTATAATTTAATGAATGGAATGAGGCCGGATGGTACTATTATTGGAAACAATGGAATCCTATTTTCAGGAGACCCTACGAATCCTAATGAGGTATCAGAACGCTCAGAAAATACAAGCTCAGGTAAAAGAAGAACTATTACTGCTTTTGAGCCTCTTGGCTTTATCAATCCTGGTGTTGTTAATGAATTTATCGTAGCACACACTATTATTGGCGGTGGCGATATGACAGTAGATGAAACACTACAATTATTAAGAACCAATACTGAGGTAGAAGATAACATAAATTCATGCTTTTACAATAATTGTATGGTCACTATTAATACCAATGTATCGAATGCAAGAATTGCTGGACTAAAAGTATTCCCAAATCCAGTTTCTGAAACGATATTTGTAGAACATAATCGAGCAATTGAAAGCGCTCAATTGTATAATTTAATTGGAAATCGTATTCCGGTCAACTTAAACGGTAATTCGATAAATATCGAAGGTGTAGCTAATGGATCTTACTTCTTAGAGCTTATTTCGAATGGTGAACGGCACTTAGAAAAAATAGTTGTAATTAATTAAAATGTCGTTTACACTTTTAAAAAACATAAATGAGTCCCAAAAATCATGGAGCAGAATAATTAGGATTTATCTATACAATTGATACGAAGAAAATCAAAATCTAAATTTGATGAAAAGTACAAGCAGTAAAATAAATACTGCACTTAATGTATAGGTAACCCTAACTGCTCTCTTTTTAGGTACTGAATAAAAAGCAGTTACATTATTTAAGTCTACCTCAAGATTTTGGATTGCGTTGTGAATAATCCAATAAACGCAATAAATAACACCAGCAATAAATGCAGTTATTATTAACCCTCTCAAAAAATTGAATTGAAATACATTAGGTAGACTTACTACCGCAGAAAATAGAATGACTGAAAAAATAGAAATACCGAGCAGATGAAAAACATACCCTCCTACTACAATTAGACTTTCTTTTGCCAACAAAATAGATTTTTGCTGATCGCTTTCTGCTTCATGATAATCCTTACTGCGCTCCCTTTGTGAATTGGTACGCCTCATTCTTGGACTTACTGCTGGCGGCACTACGATTCCATAGTCATAATCTTTACTCTTTTGGTCTTGTTTTATTTGTTGCCACCTATATAAATCAAATGCCGCCCTACTCTTCTTGTCACTCAGCACCTCATAAGCTTCGGTGATGGCTATGAATTTTTCTGCTGCCCCAGGGTCACTATTTTTATCAGGATGAAATTTATTGGCCAATAAGCGATAGTTCTTTTTGATATCCGCCTTTGTTGCTCTGCTGTCAATTCCTAGTAGTAAATAATAGTCTTTCATAAATTATCTGAGATCAAAAGTAAACTAGATTTCTGATACTTTGAGCAATGAATTTAGGTTTTTACTTTCTAATAAATAAACTTTAAAATCACCGCAAGAAATTTTCAGTCCTTCAGCATTATAAATACCGAATCATCTGATAAAAAATTAAAATAATTTAAAGCAATACTATACCTTTGAGTCACCATATAAAATAGATAAATCAATTATGAGAACAGCATTAACGACAATTATATTCCTTTTTTCTCTATGCCAAGCTTTTACGCAAACTGTAACTAGTGATTGGTTTTTTGCACCAGGAGATGCATTAGAGTCAATAAACATAAGCAATCCAGAAAGTTTTAGTAGGCCCACCAGTGGAGCTGATCAAATATGGGACTATAGTACAATAAGTTTATCTCAGGATACAGTTTCATTAAACTTTGTTGAACCTAATACACTCAGCACATATAAAGATTTCAATACAGCTGAAGTGGGACTTGAAATTCCAGGTCTTCAAGAAATTTTTTATGCAACAAGGAATGATACCTTTGAAATTGTCGGAATTTCGACTTTTAGCCCGCAAGGGTTGATACAAATCATATATGAGCCGGGAGAATCAGAATTTTTGGCGATAAACCCAATGATTTTTGGTGACGAAATATCTAGAGATGTAGTTGGAGATATTACATTGGATAATAGTTTTATAACATCATTTGAATTAAACCAAACGATAAGTTTTGATGGAACTGGGACTATTATTTTACCAGATACAACTTTGGAAAACTGTATTTTATTGACAACTTCTGTTATTCAAGAAGGCACTGAAGCAGTTAGGATATCGTCAATTTATCAAAATAGCTTAGTCAATCAGGTATTAAATTATCGAACAGACGTAGACCTGTACGGTGTAGTTTCTACTACCATGACTACCGGAATCCTAGAAAACTTTTTGACATCTGTTTCGGATCTGCAAGCGTTAAATGCAGATATTTATAATGACATCCAAGGCAACATCTTTATTGAAGTAAGAGAATCTATCGACGCTTCCATTCAAGTTATTTCAGCAGATGGCCGCGTTGTAGAAAGCCATCAGAGACTGCTATCATCAGGTCGAAATGAAATGAGTTTGAAGAGCGAATTGAATTCAGGTATTTACGTTGTATTGATTGTAGATAAAAAAACTGGTCAATTCCAATCTCATCAGCTATCTGTTGTTAGGTAAAATATTTACCATCTGAGCTTGTGATAGAAACTTAAACTTATTTCCAAGAACTTGAGCTCAAGTTCTTACTTATGTTGAGCTAAGAAAATACTAGCAAAAAGATCATGTCTAATCCACAAACCATAATTTGCTATAGTCTAATTATTGTAGCCTTCTTTTTTGTATGGACACAAATTGTACTAGATAATTTTTATGGGATAGGTGATATGCTAGTTGCAATAAGTATGAGACATAGTGCAGAAGTCACTTTCGCCATAGGACTTTGCTTACCATTCCTTCTGCTATTATTTGTGCTCTATGTTAAGTCTCCATATGCTTATGGTTTTACGCTCTTTATTTTTGCCATTATGATTTTCATACCTATAGGCAATATTCCAGTTAACCTAGAATTTTACTATCTCGATATACCACCTCATACTAGTTACATCCCACCTCCTATGGGCAATATTCAAAATTGTCTGAGAACGCTAGGCTTATCTGTGGCTGGATTTGCACTCATGAATTTTAAAGAACTGCCTAAAAGGCATAATTGGAATCTTAAAAAATCTAGATGGGTGTTAGTAGTAGCCTTGGTTATGTATTTAGTTTATTGGGCCATGGATTTTTGATAAGCTTAGTTTTATCTTTTTGTTCTGTGATGGTTTTAATATCCATCTGCAATTGACACCACATTCAGCAATTTCTTTCCTTCTTGAAGATTTCTATAATTAGATATAACAATCTCCGATGCAGAGTCTACATTCGTTATCGCTGCGATGTGTGGAGTGGTTTTTATTTTTTCGTGCTGCCAAAAGGGATGATCCATTGGTAGAGGTTCTGTTCTAAAAACATCTAATAGTGCTCCGAACAGATATTTTGATTCTAATAAATCTAGTAAGTCGTTTTCTACTAGATGCTCCCCTCTTCCTACATTGATAAGGTACGCCTCAGGATTGAGTTGTTTAAGATTTTTTGCATTCAGAATATCTTCAGTCTGCTTGGTGTATGGTAAAATATTTATGAGAATGTCCGTTGACTGTAATACATCTCTTAGACCTGCCTCTCCAAAGTAGCATGTTGTATTCTCAATTTCTTTTGGAGTTCTTGACCAGCCTTTTACTGTGAAGCCTAATGCGCCTAAGTTTGAGGCAACATAGGATCCAATTTTGCCTAAGCCTAGTACCCCGATCGTTACATCCTTTATAGATTTATATGGAATTGGTTGCCATTGCTGGTCCTTTGCATATAGACCGTAATTGTCGAAGCGTTTTATGTGGGACATAATTCCTGCTAGGACAAATTCGAACATGTCTGCAGATAGGTTGTCATCCACTATGCGACTCAAAATGATGTCTTCGGATAGTGTTTGGTAATTGAGTATGTGATCGACTGATGCGCCGACGGATTGTACTACTTTTAGATTGGGGAAGCGCGTGAGTAGGTCTCGGTCTGCTTTCCAGCATAGGGCAAAGGTGGTTGTTTCGTAGTCCTTTATGTCTGGATAGATTTCAACTTCTACATCAGGTAGTTTTTTCCTGAGTGTTTCGGCCCATGGTTTGGGGTCTTTGTTATTGAAACAGATTGCTATGCTCATACATGCTTGTTTTATTTTGGTGCGCTTCATAAAATTAAGGATTTTTTTTGAACCATATAGGAATATAAGAAGCATGTAAGGTTCATATAAGACTAAGGTGATGTATTCATTTCTTTTGAACCACATTAGGAACATAAGTGACACATATGGTTAAGCTGATGTGTTCTTATAAGGCAAAGTTGGTGTATTCTTATTTTTTTTTTGAGCTAGGGATGGGAAGTATGGCTCGTTAGAGCCAGTCCGCAGCGCAGCGTAGGACCGCAATGAACATGGAGTACTGGACAGCCCGACCAAGAGGACGCTTTTTTGCGTCTTTTTGGGAGCTCCCAAATCATCCTCTCGCTAATAACACATCAAGTAAAAAAGGAAACCAATAGTAGGCTTATCCATCTGTATTTGTGTATTTTTGCAGCTCTAATTAATATGATATGAAAGAAGTACAAGGATATATAAAGAAAAACAAAAAGAGATACCTGGATGAGTTGATTGACTTGCTCAAGGTGCCATCGGTAAGCGCGGATCCTGCATACAAAAAAGATGTGGCGAAGACGGCGAAGATGATTGCGGACTTTTTGAAGAAGGCGGGTGCAAAGAAGGTAGAGGTGTGTAAGACGAAGGGGCATCCGATCGTGTATGGGGAGCGTATCGTGGATAAGAAGTTGCCAACTGTATTAGTGTATGGCCACTATGATGTACAGCCTGCTGATCCAGTTGAGCTGTGGGACTCTCCACCTTTTGAGCCGGTTATAAAGAAGACTAAGATACATCCTCAGGGAGCGATCTTTGCACGTGGCGCTTGTGACGATAAGGGGCAGATGTTTATGCATATCAAAGCATTCGAGGCGATGGTGCAAAATGACTCGCTTCCTTGTAATGTAAAATTCATGCTGGAGGGTGAAGAGGAAGTTGGTTCTGTGAACTTGGGTGAATTCTGTAGAAAGAATAAAAAGAAATTGGCTTGTGATGTGGTGCTTGTTTCTGACACGGGTGTCATCTCGAATAAGCAACCTGCCATCACGGTAGGCCTGCGTGGATTGAGCTATGTAGAAGTGGAAGTAACGGGACCGAAGAAAGATCTGCACTCTGGACTGTACGGAGGTGCTGTGGCTAATCCAATCAATATCTTATCAAAGATGATTGCTTCGTTGCAAGACAAGAATAATAAAATTAATATTCCTGGTTTTTATGATGACGTCTTGCGTGTATCTAAGAAAGATAGGACGGCGATGAATAAGGCGCCATTTAGTATGGCTGCATATAAGCGTGCGCTGGATGTAAAAGATGTGCATGGTGAGAAAGGCTATACTACCTTGGAGCGTTCTTCTATCAGACCTACGCTAGATGTGAATGGTATCTGGGGTGGATATATAGGCGAAGGTGCTAAAACGGTATTGCCGTCAAAGGCCTATGCTAAGATAAGCATGCGTCTGGTACCTAATCAAGATCCTGATAAAATCACTAAGTTGTTTAAGAAGCATTTTGAATCACTAGCGCCAAAGTCTGTGAAAGTGAAAGTGACTCCGCATCATGGTGGAGAACCTGCATTGACGCCAACCGATACACCCGAGTATATGGCTGCACACCTTGCGATGAAGAAGACCTATAAGAAGGATCCGATTCCTGTGCGTAGCGGTGGGTCTATTCCAATCGTGTCTATGTTTGAAAAAGTATTGGGCATCAAGACGGTGTTGATGGGCTTTGGTCTAGATAGCGATGACATCCACTCTCCTAATGAGCACTATGGTTTGTTTAATTACTATCGCGGGATTGAGACGATTCCTTATTTTTATGCAGAATACACGGCGCTTAAGAAATGAAAAATTTCTTTAGAGAATTATGAGTTATGAATTATGAGTTATGAATTGACTCTTGGGATACAATGCGCCTTCGGCACTTTGTATTTTGGTTGATATAGTTTTAGTTTTTAAAAGATAGATTGGTGTGAGTAATATAATAAGTGATATACAGGGAGCAACTGCGGAGGTAGTTAAGGAACTTTACGGCGCTGAATTGGATTTGGCGAAGGTGAATGTTTCGGCTACGAGGAAGGATATGGATGGGGACTATACGATTGTGGTTTTTCCGTTCACTAAGTTGGCTGGGAAGAAACCGGAAGAGGTTGGTGAAGAATTGGGTGCCAAATTGGTAGCCACCAATCCCAATATCAGTAGCTATAATGTGATCAAAGGATTTTTGAATTTGTCTATAGCTGATGGGTATTGGCTATCTGTCTTGGAAGGTATCGCTGCAGATGAGAACTTTGGAAGAAATGAGAAGAAGGAAGATACTGTGGTCGTTGAGTTCTCCTCTCCTAATACCAATAAACCTTTACACCTTGGGCATATCAGAAATATACTTTTGGGTTGGTCAGTGTCTAAGATATTGGATGCAGATGGATATGATGTGAAGAAAGTACAAATCGTGAATGATCGAGGTATTGCTATTTGTCGTTCGATGTTGGCTTGGCAGAAATTTGGTAATGGTGAGACGCCTGAGTCCAGCGGGATGAAAGGCGATCACTTCGTAGGTAAATATTATGTGAAATTTGCCAGTGAATTTAAAAAAGAGTATGAGGCTTGGCAAGGTACTGCGGAAGCTGATGAGGCTTTTGAAAATCGGGAGAAGAAATATCAAGCCTTAGATAAAGCTGGATTTTTGAGCGAGTATAAGAACGACTACTTTAATAAACATAGTGCATTAGGGGCAGAAGCTAAAGACATGCTGATTGCATGGGAAGCAGAAGATCCTGCAGTGCGTGAGCTATGGAAGAAGATGAATGGTTGGGTGCTGGGTGGTTTTGATGAGACCTATGAGACACTGGGGGTTGACTTTACCAAGCTGTACTTTGAGTCTGACACTTATCTACTAGGTAAGGACATGATCGCAGCTGGACTAGACAAAAAGATCCTTACGCAAGACGGTAAGCGCGTGATGATTGATCTTGAAAATATTGGTTTAGCGGTCAAGACCATAATCAAGAGTGACGGGACATCTACATATACTTCTCAAGATTTGGGTACAGCTCAGTTGCGTTGGGATGATTTCGCTGCGAAGAAGATGATCTACGTAGTAGGCGATGAACAAATCTCACACTTTCAGGGTGTGTTTGAAATATTGAAGCGTATGGAAGTGCCATATGCGGAAGGACTATATCATCTGGCATACGGAATGGTAGACTTGCCTACTGGTCGTATGAAGTCGCGTGAAGGGACTGTGGTAGATGCAGATGACTTAGTTAATGAGGTAAAATCTATTGCACGTAAAAGCCTTACCGAGCGTGGTGAACTAGAAGTATTAACTGTCGAAGCAAAGGAAGAAATTATACACCGTATTGCGCTCGGTGCGCTGAAATATTATATACTTAAAGTGAATCCTACTCGTCGCATGGTTTTCAATCCTGAGGAGTCTTTGGACATGCAGGGAGATACCGGACCTTATATACAAAATGCTTTTGTTCGGATACAGTCCATCTTACGGAAGGCTAATCCAGATGGAAACACCTTGACATACAACTACCCTACTCTAGCTCCAATTGAGAAGAGTTTGATCATGTTGTTGTCCTCTTTCCCAAAAGTTATAAGTGATGCAGCCGCCAAATATGATCCTTCTGAGGTGGCTAGTTATAACTATACTCTAGCGAAGACATTCCATAAATTTTATCATGACATGAGTATCATGAAAGCAGAGTCAGAAGATGCTAAGCAATTTAGAATTGAGTTGGCTACTACTGTAGGTAAGGTGTTGAAGCAAGGGATGGACTTGATTGGGATTGCAATGCCGG
>CALIEI010000084.1 GCA_938022165.1 uncultured Saprospiraceae bacterium
AAGCACAAAATGACTCTTTTGGCGATATTTTTCATTTTCTCAATCCACTGATGCTCAGGCATCACTGAATTTCGAAAATAAAAAATCTCATCCAAAATAGCCTATTTTTTGCAATCCGCTACTTTCCGGAGTGGACTCAAACTTGATCGCTTAAAAATGCTTATTTAAGTTTTGTCGAAATAAAAATATAAATTTTGAACGCATTCGTTAACAATTTTTTGGTTTTTATACCTTTTTTCTTTGTTATTAGTTTGATAAGCCCTGCATACTCTTATGCTCAAGTAGCTGAAATCTGCAATAATGCCATAGATGATGACGGTGATGGTTTGATAGACCTTAATGACAACGACTGTAATTGCCCGATTGACTTACCGACTTCTTTGATCCCAAATCCATCTTTTGAGGATCAGTCTGATTGTCCTACCGGTGAAAGGCAATTAGAATTGGCTATTCCATGGCAACAAGCGAGCCCTGGAGCTTCTGCCGATTATATGCATACCTGCGGTATACTTGAACATCCGGTAGTAAGCGGAAGAGTCCCTTTACCAATGCCAGATGGTGATGGTTGTGTTGGATTTAGAAACGGTAAGCCTGGTAATCAAGCAAATATTAAAGAATACACAGGTGCCTGCTTGACAGAACCTCTTGAAGAAGGGACACTATATACACTCAACATGTGGGTAGGCTTTTTGAATTCAAATACATCACCAGAATTTGAACTTACTATATTTGGCGCTGGAGATTGCGTAGGAAATTTGCCCTTTGGTGGAAATAATACTCAAATTGGGTGCCCGTTGAATGCCGGCGGTTATGAACAATTAGGATCTAGTTTTGTAAGCGGCCAGAATGAATGGGTAAATACAAGCATTACTTTTCGCCCATCTAGAGATTTGAATGTAGTAGTCATAGGCCCTAACTGTGACCCTAATCCATTTAACCACTATTACTTCTTTGATAATTTGATTCTGCAAAAAACTGTTGAGTTTGGAGAACAGCCTTCCGTAAGCGGCCATCCTTGTATGAATAATGTATCGCTAGATCTAGTAGATCAAAATGCAGGAGAAACTTATCAGTGGTATAAAGATGGAGTTGCTATATTGGGAGAAGTAAATGCAGACTATATTATCCCAACAAGTCAAAACGACATAGCAAGCTATCAAATCCTTGTAGATGATGGACAAGGAGTTTGCAAAATTTCTGCCCCTTATACCTTTGAAATCCCTGAAATCACAACCAGCAGGACTGTAGAAATTTGTGATAATGAACCCATTCAATTAAATGATCAGGACATCGTACAAAGCGGAACATATTCTGAATTGTTTACTACAGCACTAAATTGCGATAGTACGGTGATTACTAATTTGATAGTTCATCCTACCTATGATATTTTCTTGGAGGAAACCATCTGCGAAAGGGAAGTATATATTTTAGGAACTCAAATCTTAAATCTCGAAGGAGTCTACACAGAATTTTTTACTTCAGTCGAAGGCTGCGATAGCGTAGTAACCGTTGAGTTAGAAGTACTAGAATCTTTTATCTCTGTTGACGCTCAAGGGGATAAAAGTATACGTCTTGGGGAAATTACGCCCATAAGAGGTGTGATTTCCGACCCGAATAATGCTGCCTCTTATATGTGGACAAGTTCAAATATTTCGTCACCGATATGTGATACATGCCTTTTCCAATTAGTGCAGCCCACAGAAACAACTAGCTATATATTCAGCTCTTTTGATTTCTCAGGATGTGAAATTGTCGACTCGGTAGTTATAGAAGTTTTAGCTTTCTATGAAGTTTTTTATCCAACTGCCTTCTCACCGAATGGTGATGGAGTGAATGATTTCTATCTGCCTATGGGGACTGCCAATGTATCCAGCATTCTTCATTTAGATATCTTTGATAGATGGGGCAATAAAGTGTATGAGAGACAAAATTTGCCCCTCGGAGACGAGCAATTTGGTTGGGATGGCTCTTTTAGAAATAGTCCTGCAAACCCAGGTGTGTACGTATATTCCTCTCAAGTAGAGTTTATTGATGGGCATATTGAACATTTTAAGGGAGATTTAGTGCTTTTAAGATAAATAGCCATTAGTTTTGAGCTTAAATTCGTTACAACAGACTTAGAATTAATGTTGATACAGAGAGGGTACATATTTATCATTACAATGTTGGTTTCCTTGGGGTCGTACCAAGGGTATTCACAAGTGCCCAATATTGTTTTGACTGATATTAATGGGAATGAAAGAAATCTATACCAGAGTCTTGACGATGGGAAAATAGTCGTAGTTGAAATCTTTGCTACCTGGTGTTTCAATTGCTGGGAATTAAATAAATCCGAAAAACTAGAGAGACTTTATAGCACTTATGGCCCAACTGGAACCAATCAACTTGAAGTATTTTATATAGAAGCAGATCCTAATACAGATCTTAGTTCGATTTTTGGCAATGAATCATTCGGTGATTGGACAGAAGGTATAACCTATCCAATTTTTAATCCAGACCAAATTTCTCTTGAATTCTTGGAAATTTTTGCCGGAAAAGGTGTGCCTACGACCAATGTCATATGTCCAGAAACACGTGAAATTGTAGCGGATATTTTTCAAAGTGATTTGGCCGAAACCATTGAAATTTTCCAAACTTGTAATACTATTTCTGATGTCAGGGATCTGCAAATAGTAAAACCAGTTTTTAGTGAAATTGGAATATGTAAACCAACAGATGTCGTAATTGAGTTGCTAAATACTGGTACGGAAACAATTACTGAATTATCCTTAGACGTCACTTTAGGAGTAGAAACACTTTTTGATTTTATATCTACAGACGTGAACTTTGAACCAGGTAGTATTATTAGTGTAAATATAGGAGAATATAGCTTGCCTAGTAATATCGATACACAACAACTTATTCTAAATATCCGGACAGAAGATGATGTTTTGAGCAACAATACACTTCCCTTAACCTACAAGCATGCGGAAGAAGTATTAAATGAATTGCATTTAAAAATTACGCCTGATGTATTTTCGAGTATTGACAGTACAAGGTGGTGGATAGAAAATAGTGTTGGTGAAGTGGTAGTACCCGTTACCTTTATAAGTGGTGCTTATAAAATAGAAGAAACCATTACCTTAGAGAATAACGATTGTTTTACTTTCATTATTCAAGACAACTATGGAGATGGATTGATTTTTGGTGACATTGAATTATCGACTTCAAGTGGTGTTGTACTTTTTGATGAAGAATTTTTCAGGACAAGAGGGGAGGTTAGTTTTGACCATCTTGGTTTTGTGACAACGGGAGTGGATACGAGTTTGGAAACAGCTTATGATCTCGTACTCCAGTCTACTGTAGTGTCAAATGAATTGAATGCTCAAATAGAGATGCCCGAGGCAAAGGTACTTGAACTAAGTGTAGTAAGTCTTCAAGGACAAGTACTATTCTCTAAAAAAATTCAAGGCGGATTATTGCTAACAGAAAATATGGATGTTTCGCATCTAAATAATGGGCTTCACTTTTTGCAGCTATCTACTCCTGAGGGTGTATTGACAAAAAAGTTTATAAAGCAGTAACACCTATTGAAACTGCTTCTGTCAATAAATATAATCAAGACGTAGAGGGGCAGAAGATAAAGTAGAAAAATTCCAAACTACTTTTCAATGCGTATGTGTAACGGGCGAGGCGTTTCAGCCGGAAGCCCTAATGGCTAAGGGATAGACAGCGGCATCCCTTTTTTTTATGACTGGTAAGGAATAAAACAAAGGGATATAGCAGATAGGTACTATCTGTAAAACCAAATCAAATTCACTAATTATTTCTATCTTTATTCTATTGGACAACTAGCTTTAAGCTTTTTGTACCAGGAGTAGCCTTTGGACTTCCAAGGGCTACAATTTTTTCATCTTTTATATCAAA
>CALIEI010000085.1 GCA_938022165.1 uncultured Saprospiraceae bacterium
TTTGGTATCCACTGCTCTAATGCATTAAATATTGGCAGAAGAATGTGCAAATCACAGGCTGTAGCAGCCTAAATTTTAATCAAAAAGTGGCTAGAAAAATATCACCTTAGCATTGCTTTGCCCTTTTCTGAACATCCCTAATTATAAATTTACGTTGCAATCATGTGAATGGGAACAAGTAAGAAATGCAATTCATAATTCATCACTCATAATTCATAATTACCTAAAATTATCCCAATACTCCTCTAACGGCAATTCCGCCGTATACCGCATCTTCCGATGCTCAATCTCCAACTCCGCAGCATGCAAAGCCACTTTGTTTTTAAAGAAGCCCTTGTCTCCGTATTTGATGTCTCCTAATATCGGAGAGCCTGCATGAGAAAGCAGTGCACGGATTTGGTGGAACTTGCCTTCACCAGGTTCTATCTCGTACATAAACAACTTCCGATCATTCTTTATCAGATTATACTTCAAGCCACAAGCCTTCGCTGTCCGTGTTTTATGATCGGTTATAATCGAAGACTTAGATTTTTGATCTTTTCTGATATATGCTTTGATTTCGCCCGACTCATTTTCAAAAGGCTGATTGGTCAGTGCCCAATATTTTTTATATACCTTTTGCTCTCGAAAATCTTCATTAATTTCTTTTAGCAGGCTTTTCTTTTTAGCAAACATTAAAACACCAGATGTCACTCGATCCAGTCTGTGAATCACTCCTAGGTAGGGAGGTTTTGTTCGCTTACTATTTTTATTGATATATGCTTGCACCATAGCTTGAGCATTTACCTTTTCAAAAGGATTTTCCTCTACGATGATTCCAGCAGCTTTATTGATGACGATGATGCGTTCATCCTCATATACGATATCTAATTTAGGTGTTTTCATGGGCTTAGTGTGCGAAGTCTTTTTCGTAGTCTCCTTTGATTCTTTCGATTGGCGGATTAAAATATCCATACTTTAGATCAGGGAATTCTGCCTTAAGTTTTTGCATCAACACTTTTATGCCCATAGTTTCGGGCGTGTCTTTGATACCTACTTTTTCAAAATACCAATCAGGATCGATGTTGAAGTTTCTCCATTGGATCATCTTTAGTCCCGTCTCCTTGATGAGGTGACGTAGCGCTTGATACTCCTCTTCACTATCCGTGACACCTGCGATGGTGAAGTAGTTGATGCTCGTCCAGCCACCATAGCTATTTACGATTTTCAGACTCTCAAACAAATCCTCAAACTTGTAATTATTTGGAAGATAATAAGCATTGTACAACCACTCTTGGGCAGAGTTGGTGCTGACACGTATGCTGTTCAGACCTGCCTCACACATCGCTTTGACAGCGTGTGGCATACTTCCATTGGTGTTGATATTGATGCTCCCCTTATCTGTAAATTTTCTGATCTGTTTAATCGCTTCACATAGCGTCTCCCACATCAAGAGAGGTTCACCTTCACAACCTTGCCCAAAGCTGATAATTGGAAACTCTGCCGACTCCAAATGAGGAACACAGTACTCAACGATCTCTCCCGCCGTAGGCTTAAATTGCAAACGATCATGACTCGAAATAATTTCTTCCTCCTCAGGCTGAAATGAAATACATCCGATACAATTAGAATTACAAGCTGGTGAAGTAGGCACCGGACACTCCCAACGACCCATAAAATAATTTCGTGCCGCAGGACACTCATAGGTCACTGCACAGTTGTGCGCCAGATGTTCCACCACACGATTGTTTGGAAATTTTTCCATCATATCCACTACACCCAACTCCACTTTGTCTGGATCAAAACCTTCACACTCTTGACGGATATCTTGCTCGATGCGCACGGCAGGCACATAAAATTTATCATCATGCCATCCCACAGCGGTGTATGAAAACAAAGGTAAGGTAGGCGCATCTGGATTGTTGACATAGCTCGCCATGTAGAGCCCAGAATATGCAGGCGGGATAAACGCAGCTGTTCCCCAGCCTTTTTCACAAGCTCTCAATTGCCCCGTCTCCACATCGATTCCAATGCCTTGACGACCTTCCAGTTCATACACATTTCCCCCCATCGGCAGCTCTATCCAATCCTCACTAGGTATAGGCGTCGCATATAAACCACTGCGCCCCAATGCATAGAGCGTCTCATCTTCATATATGTTTCCCTCGCCATCTGAATACAGCAAGTACGGACTCATTTTTTCCATACTACAAAAGTAAGGTTTTTTAACAGCAATTGATTTGTTGATTTTATTGTTCTGGTATCTCCCCCTTTTACCACCGAAAAGGCGGTAAAAGGGGGCCGCGCTATCCACTTTACTCATGTGTCTAGCGTCAGATTCATCTATAGGATCATAGCATCTTTGCTCCTCACTCAGCTACTCTGATCCTAAGATTCATACTGCCGCTATCCCCATTCGTGCTCGCTACTATCGCTGATACGAAAATTGAGTAAATGGAGCGTTCTCTTAATGCGAATAGACCTTACTGACTTTTGAGTTGCTTGAGTGCTCTCTCCGTTTTATATATGGGATAAAAGACGACAATCAAAAATATAGAAATACCCAATATGAAATCTAAGCTATCACTCCAGTCATAAATGAAAGCCAAAAGACAACAAGGTAGACAAACCCATCCTGCTTTGATCATATGCTTTGCGGCGTATTCTTGAGCAAAATCCCAGTTCTCCTGAGACTTTTTTGACCTCCAAGTTCTATAGCCGTAGATACCATTTATTTTTTTAGGCGGCTTTTTTAGCATAAAATACCCAGAGAGTAGCATGGTGAGTGCTCCAAGGAAAGGTAATAAGAATAGACCTTTGAGAAAAACCATACCCTAAAATAGTGAATTAGTCGATAACACTGGACAGGTTTTTGACGTTTATGTGAATACAATTCATTTTATGCAGTTCATCTTAACTTGTTTAGCTTTTCTACTCCCTTTGGTGGTCATTTGCCAAGATGAGATAATCGAAACGGAGACTATAGCAGTGCATTTTGATTATACAAAGCCATGTGAAGGCCAGATACTCATTTCCTGTTTTCAGAATGGAGATAATTTTTTGAATTCTGACAAGGCTGTTTACTCGGAGGTGATTGCTTGTCAAGATTCTATCCTTATTGAAGGACTCAATCCAGATTCAAGCAGAGCAATCGTTGCCTTCGTTGACATCAACAAGAATAAAGAATTAGATCTCAATTTTTTTGGGATTCCAACGGAGCCATACGCTATGTCAAATGGATTTAGAGGCAAATGGAGAGAACCTATTTTTGAAGACACTGCCGAATCGCCAGATACAAAAGTTATCAACCTAAAATTTATGTTTTGGAAGGAGAGGTAGTATTGTCTTTTAAGAACAACACTATTCTCCAATCCGCTTACTTTCGTCTTCTGATCCCGTAGATCTTTTACGCGACTTTACTTTTTGATTCCCAAAGTTGTGGGTATAACTTAGGAGTAGTCTTCTGCTATCCCAGCCGCCAAAACCAGTATTTCTGAGTACGCCAAAGTTGACTTCTGCTTTCCATACACTGGTAAAGAATATATCGGTAAAATTGACTTTAAGGATACCTTGATTTTTGAATAGTTTCTTTTGTACACCTGCACTGAGGGCTCCCATAGGTCCAGTTTCAAAGTTGCCACCCCAAACACCACCGCCACTAAACCAACCAGAAATTTCTAAAGAAAAATCTTTAGGTAGCTGGAATGTACTTTGTGAAAAGGCATTGAAAGCCGGTCTCACTATATCCACTACGCGCCCATTGCCATAGTCTCCTTGATTGCTGATTACGCTACCCGTAATACTAGAGAAGGTGCTCCACCATTCCGTGATGGTAAAGGGAGCACTAAAATTGAGGCTTATATTTTCTTGACTATCTAGATTTTCCCAGAAGAATCTTTCTCCTGTAGGTTCGCCGGGTAAATCTCCTTCTACTTCAAGCGCCTCAGAGAATCGAGTCATCAAATCTCTCGTTCGTGAATATCTAAGTACAGTATTGATAGCATAGTTGAAAGTATGCGATACTTGCAGGTTGAGCGTTCGCTGCGGATCCAAAAAAGGATCTCCAGTACTAGTCGTCTTGTCATTGATGAAAAAGACAAACGGATTTAGATTTTGATAATTGGGTCTATCTATCCTTCTGCTGAATGCCACACCCAATGCGTGCTTTTGGTTGACTTGATATGAGACGCCAAGTGACGGGAATAGATCAAAATAATCTCTAGGTACTATACTGTCTCCTTGTATTCTGGTCAATACGCCCTCGGTATTCGAAGCTTCAGCACGTAAGCCGGCATTGTAGGACCATTTGTCTTTTTTCCAATCATAATTGACATAGGCCGCATTTACATTTTCAAAATAAGTGTAATCATTGCTCTGTCTTTCATTCAAAATTGGCGTTCCAGTATTGAGATTGTAAAATCTAAATTCATTGTCAGTATCTACAATGGCCGTTTTAAGTCCGGCACCCAATTTTCCTGGGCCTATATTTTTTTCATAGTCGAACTTTGCTGTGAAAATATCTATCCCTGTTTCTTGAAAATCTTCATTACTATTTATATTTCTTTGATCTATAAGTTCAGGAGTACTATAGTAATTGAAATAATTATTTTCGCTAAGCGTATTGTACGAGCCATAGTTAAAATCGAAATTCAAGAAAAGACCTTTCTCTCCCTTTATTTGATAGTTGAGATTGGCGTCAAATCTATTGTTGTTTCCAGCCTCAGTAGTCTCTGCAATAAGGACACTGTCTACTAGTGTTCTTGTAGCAAGATTTCCAATCTCTGTATTGCTGAATCCAGAGCCATCAGAATCGCCCATATTTCCACTTACTAAAAATCCAATAGTGTGATTTTTATTGATAAAGAAATCGGTTCCTAATCTGACATTGTGCCCGGCCCAATTGTTGAAGTGGTCAAAGCGTTGATCATAAAACTGTCCTATCTGTTCTCTGTCTAGCTCTTCAAAATTGAAGTTAGCGTCATCATTATAACTGTAAGAGCCAAAGATGTTGTAAAAGTTTTTACGATGATTCAGTCTGAGTTGTCCATTCCAGTTTTCAACGGCGCCATTTCCATAGTTGGCCGTTATGGAGCCGTTAGTGCCAAAGTTTTGATTTTTCTTGAGCTTGATATTGATGATGCCGGCAGTGCCTTCCGCTTCATACTTAGCAGAAGGGTTGGTGATGATTTCGATGTTGTCGATATCTGAAGCATTCAAAGTTCTAAGGAAATTGGCTAGATCTGATCCAGACATACGCGCTGGTCTATCATTGATGTAGATTCTTACACCACTCTTTCCAAGCAGCGTTACATTTTCGTTATTGTCTAATACTACGCCCGGAGATTTGCGCAGTAGCTCCAGTGCATTGCTACCTCCAGCACCAATACTATTTTCTACATTGAAAACGATCTTGTCTGGTCGTACCTCGATCATGCGACGCTCGGCTGTGACTATTACTTCATCTAGATCATTACTTTGCGCAGACATCTTTATGACATCCATCGTCTTTTGCTCATTTGCTCCTAAATTAAATACAGGACTATTGTACTCAGGAAGCCCAACATAGCTGATCTTGATAAAATACTCGCCAGCAGGGATGTTTCTAAACATATACTTGCCCTTATCATCAGTGAGCTCCGCCTTAGTTAAAGTGCTGTCTGTGTTAGTATGCAACAAGATATTAGCATACAATAACGGATCTCCATTCTCTTCTAGAGCTACACCAATAATGCTGTTATCAAGATCTTGAGCAGAGATGTGAAAATTGGGGAGTACACTCATTACAATGATGAGCGCCAGTAAAATGTTTTTCATACGTAGTATTAAAATGTTTTAGTTTTCAAAGCTATACATTCTATTGTCAGGACGTATCGCTTCTCAAAGATGTTAACATTCTCTTATGATTTCAAAAAGTATTGACGAATAGATTTAAATCTTAGACGAACAGATCATGTTTTGCAAAGATTCATGGGGAGATCTTAAAAGTCGTCGAGGTTCTATTTCGGAAGCTGGTCAACTATATATTAAATATTTAGGATATGATTCATTATATTTAGATACAAAATATAGGATTATGATTAAAAGATACACCCATCTATTGTCCCTATGTCTTTGCTTAGGCATTGCTAATATCAATGCGCAAAGTCCCTCTATAGCTTTAGTGAATACCTATTCGGGATTCAACGATCCTGTAGACTTGACCAATGCAGATGATGGAAGTGACAGGTTATTTGTGGTCGAGCGCGGTGGTACGATTAAGGTTATAGACGCTAATGGAATTACTTTGTCTACACCTTTTTTGACGGTTTCTCCGATCTCCTCAGGAGGAGAACGTGGTTTGCTCGGATTGGCATTTCATCCAGACTATGCGAGTAATGGGTTCTTTTTTGTGAATTACACCATTAATATCAGTGGGCAATTGTTTACTCGTATTGCCAGATATGAGGTATCCGCCAGTAATCCTGATGTGGCTGACGCCAATAGCGAAGTGGTGCTATTAGATATTTCTCAGCCTTTCAATAATCATAATGCAGGAGTGCTCAATTTTGGCCCTGATGGATATCTGTATATACCTACTGGTGATGGCGGCTCAGGAGGTGATCCATTTTGTGAAGCGCAAGACCCACTGGGTTTACTTGGAAAAATTTTACGCCTCGATGTCGATCAAAATGTAAACACAGCGCCTTACTTTGGTGTCCCTGCCAGTAACCCATATGTCGGCAATAGTTCCTTTGATGATAAGATTTGGGCTATTGGTTTAAGAAATCCTTGGCGTACTTCATTTGATCGTGTGACTGGTGATTATTGGATTGCAGATGTTGGTCAAAATCAAAGAGAAGAGATAAATGTACAATTGACAAATAGCACAGGTGGAGAAAATTATGGCTGGAAAGTTATGGAGGGGAATTTTTGTTTTGATTCTGATCCTATAGATACGGATTGTCCATCAGGTACCGCTTCTTGTTTTGATGCATCTTATACTGATCCGATTTTCGACTATACGCACAATTCTTCGACTGGAGGGTTTTCGGTGACGGGTGGATATGTATATCGTGGTTGCAGCTATCCTATGTTGTATGGATATTATATCATGGCGGATTATGTCACAAATCATATTTGGGCCTTAGATGCTAGCGGAAATATTGCAGGCTTTTTCTCAGGAGCTGGGAATAATATTTCGACCTTCGGAGAGGATGAAAGCGGCGAGTTGTATGCAGTGAGTCTTAACGGTATTATCTATCAAGTAACAGAAACGACTACCTTTTCAAATTGTAATTGTCCGCTAGATCAGATGATCAATGGAATCATCGCCACTGGTGTATATGATGCTGAAGATTTCATTTCTTCTGATGGTATCGTAGGTAGTAGTTCTAATGTTCACTTTCGGGCAGGGAATATGATTACCCTAGACAATGGTTTTGAAGTAAGATTAAATGGAGAGTTTTTAGCTGAAATTTTTGATTGTAGTACGACTTCTCCTTTCATGGAAAATCCAAATACTAGACAGCTGGTGAAAGAGTATCTGGAGCAATTAAAGGAGATTAATAAATGATTCAGTCCACTCCGGAAACTAGCGGATCGCAAAAAAATAGGCTATTTTGGATGAGATTTTTTATTTTCGAAATTCAGTGATGCCTGTGCGACTATAAATAGGCGTGCCTGAACACGTCAACTAGTTGTCGCACAGGCATCAGTGGATTGAGAAAATGGAAAATATCGCCAAAAAAGTCATTTTGTGCTTTCGTGAGTTTTCGGAGCGGACTCATGATTTAATATGTACTCTAATTTCTTTTCTGACGCTGGCGAAACCACCGTAGACACTGAAGGCAAAGCTTGCTTGTACGAGACACCTAAGCTTTACCAATATGAGTTGTACTCTCAAAGAGATTCTAATACCAATAACTTCAGTGCCTTGTTCTTGTCAGAGAAGAACTTCAGTGCCTGCAGTGGTTAACCGAATCAGCTTTGTGTGTTCGACGTGAGCTCGCAGAGAGTTCACAGTAAACTATAGATTCAAAATTAATTCAGATTAAAATCTATAAGCCTGCGTTCCCAGGTAAAATTATTGCTAGAGAAAAAGAAAATATTGCTGGATACGAGTCCAACTCCATCGCTATAAAACCTGAATTGTTCTCTTGGAGGAGTGCTCTCGTCAAGTATATCGGTTACGATTCCTGAATAATTTAAGCACTCAAAATCACCAACTGGGACACTTACTGTTTCGGGAGTACTTTCCATGGTGTACTCAAATCTGGCAGGGCCAGTTTCCGACGAGAAGACAACCTCATCAAAATCAGTTGTTGACAATAAAATTACACCAGTGTCATTAACTAAAAAGCCAGATGAATCTCTGACATGTATAGTTGTCGCAAATTCCTCAAAACCGAAAAAATTACCTACTTCTAAACTGAAATACTCTTCGCCATTAATCAGACTAGTGCCTATGACCGTCACGGTATCATTGGCTGGGAGTATTTCTTCATTACCTAGAGTATCAATTTTGACAACTTGGTATATCCAATTATTATCTAATGCTAATGGAAATAGATCAAGGGTTTCCTCTTCTTCTATTATAGGAGTGGGTGTTGTGTTAACTTGTTCGTCATCTTTACAGCTAAAAAGGAGAGTGGCTACAAATAGGCTAAGGACTAGATATTTCATTCTTTTAAGGTTGGTTTGTTTCAAAAAGCAATAGAAGCTTAGGAATTAAAGCATCGTTTTTCTATAAGGAGAAACCGACAATGGTGATTTTTATTTTGTCAAGCTTGAATTTTAACTAGTGTTAATATGTGTCAATGTGCGATTAGTCAATGAGCAATGTGCAATTCA
>CALIEI010000086.1 GCA_938022165.1 uncultured Saprospiraceae bacterium
CAGAGATGCTAGATGGAGAAGGATAAGGAATATTTTACTTATGGCTTTCGCTGTATTGCTATTTACTATCGCTTTCCACCTTAGTGGAGCGCTCGCGTGGCGAAATCTATTTGGTATAGCCCTAGCGGTAATCCTACTAAATTTCTTTTTGCTGCGACCAGCTACTTTACTTTTTCAAAATAAACTGATGCCCGCTTTGGAACGTGGTTATAACCTATTTGTGAAAGGGGTGCTGCATTCTTTTGTCCCTCCATTGGTATTTATGGGCACTATAGGTTTGCTTTTTGGATCAGTAATTCTTTTGACCGTTTTCCCGCCTCCAGTTGAATTTTTTCCATCTGCTGATCCATTATATGTAAATGCCTTCGTTGAACTGCCTTTAGGTAAAGACATAGAAGCAACTAATAATGCAGTAGTTGAGATTGAAGATAAACTGGAAGAAGTCTTGGTCCCATATGAAAGCATTATTGATGAAGTGCTTGTTCAAATCGGAGAAAACACCTCTGATCCAAATGCACCACCAGAACCAGGTGTAACTCCACATAAAGCAAGAGTAACTGTTTCCTTTGTTGCCTATCAAAAAAGAAAGGGAATATCTTCACTAGCGGCCCTCAATGACATTAGAGATGCACTAAAAGGATATTCAGGTGTACAGATAGTAGTAGACAAAAATGCAGACGGTCCGCCAGTTGGAAAGCCGATTAACTTAGAAGTGAAAGGCGAGAAAATTGATGAGCTTGCCTTGCAAAGCGAAAGCATTATGAACTACTTCAATAGTCTTGGCATAGATGGAATCGAAGAACTGAAAGCCGATATAGATTTGGGTAAACCGGAGCTTATCATAAATGTAGATCGAGAGGCTGCGCGTAGATACGAAATATCCACCTTTGCCATTGCAGACGCAATCAGAACTTCCGTTTATGGAAAAGAAGTTTCTAAGTTTAAACAAGGAGAAGACGAATATGAAATTTTTGTTAGACTAGATCCAAAATATAGAAACAATGTAAATGCATTGATGAATCAGTCAGTTATCTTCAGAAGTCAATCTAATGGGCGTATCATGCAAGTCCCAATTTCTGCAGTTGCTAAGACTGAATTTAGCAGTACTTATAATAGTATCAAAAGAAAGAATATGGACCGTATGGTGACCATTTCTTCTAATGTACTTGATGGGTATAATGCAAACGAAATAGTAGAACAATTGACCAATGCCATGGAAGATTACGATCTGCCCCAAGGTTTAACATATGAATTTACCGGGGAGCAAAAACAACAGGCTGAAGATTTAGCATTCTTATTGTTTGCTATGTTAATTGCTGTGTTTATCATTTTCATTATACTGGTTACGTTATTCAATTCTATAACACAACCTATAATAATAGTACTGTCAATAGTTTTCTCTACCATCGGTGTATTTTTAGGTTATGTCTTAACCGGGAAAACAATAAGTATAGTCTTTACTGGAGTTGGAATCATTTCGCTTGCAGGAATTGTAGTAAACAATGCAATTGTATTGATTGACTATATCAACGTATTGATCAACAAAGCTATGAAGGAGCAAGGCATAACAAGTAGACAAGATCTATCTTCTCAAGATGTTAAAAAGGCTATCGTTGAAGGAGGCGCTACTAGACTAAGACCAGTATTGCTTACAGCTATAACTACAGTGTTAGGATTAATTCCATTGGCTATGGGTATCAATATTAACTTCTTTACGATTATTACTGACCTGAACCCAAACTACAGTGTTGGAGGAGACAACACAGCTATGTGGGGCCCTATGGCTTGGACTGTTATCTATGGGCTTATTTTCGCTACCTTCCTTACACTTATAGTCGTACCCGTTATGTACTGGCTTGAATATAAATTAAGTGGAGTACCTAGAGGTATTATGTCGATTTTTAAGCGTGAACCTAAGCCAAAATTAGCAGAATAAGTACCAATAAATAAAGTACAGAATTCTTTTTAAAAAAACGCGATGTCAATGAAAATTGGCATCGCGTTTGCATTTAGTTAGATATCCAACGAGATTCCATAAAGAAATTTAATTATGAAGCCAGAGAGCATTTTTTTAAAGCTCTTGCGCTCAGGGTGAGTGTTTGTTCATAGTTTTTGTTTTTTGTTTTGTCCCCCGGCATTGTATCGGGGGAATTTTTTTCTCCCCTATATATACTCCCTTTATATTTTCCCTCCCTGACGATCATAGTACAACAGTGTATTATTTGATATCTGTCAAAAATCCAGTGATTTTAAGAATTAGTGTTTGTTCATAGTGTTTGTTTTTTGTTTAGGTCCCTGTCGATTTTATTGACAGGGCTTTTTTTTTATATTTTGCAGTCTGATTTAAAGAACATACTATGGCAAAGCTGCAAGATTTACGAGAAAATTATGAATTGGGAGAACTTTTAGAATCAAATGTGCATAGTGACCCCATCGAGCAAATCAAAATCTGGATCAATGATGCCATCCAGCATAAAGAAAAAGAACCCAACGCAATGGTTCTTTCTACCATAAATAAAAATGGTTCTCCATCCTCTAGAGTGGTTCTAGTGAAAGAAATGGACCCTGATGGGTTGGTCTTTTATACCAACTACGAATCAGACAAAGCCAGCCAAATCGCAAAACATCCATTTGTTAGTCTCAATTTCAACTGGTTGTTCCTCCAAAGACAAGTTCGTATTGAGGGAAGTGTCGAAAAAATTGGCGAAGATCGGTCAACTAAATATTTTCAATCCCGACCTAAGTCAAGTCAGATCGGAGCTTGGGTATCCGCACAAAGTAAAATTATTCCAGACAGAGAAGTATTAGAATTGGCAAAGGAAGAACTAGATCTGAAGTATAAGGATCAAGATATACTACCCAAACCACCTCATTGGGGAGGATTTAAGATCAAGCCTACATTGATAGAATTTTGGCAAGGAAGAAGAAGTCGACTGCATGACAGGCTAAGATTTACGCTGAAAGATGGAAAATGGATCATTCAGAGAGTTTCTCCTTAACAATACTGAACCATAACTGAGTCCACTCCGGAAAGTAGCGGATTGCAAAAAATAGGCTATTTTGGATGTGACTAAATGATGCGGAGCAATTTTGATCTAGTAGATCAAAATAATGAAGGAACCAATGCAAACTTGCATTGGCTAGAACCATTTCAAAAAAAATATCGCCAAAAGAGTCATTTT
>CALIEI010000087.1 GCA_938022165.1 uncultured Saprospiraceae bacterium
ATAATTTGGCTTGGATGGCGCTCCACTTTTGTCGCCGCTTGAGTTGAGAACCTTGCAACTTGATCTCAGGCATCCCATGTATAATTTCTAGTATGCTGTCTTGATGATCGGACAGCTGATCAAAGGCTTTATAATCTACCTCACGACGTCGCCTCATGAACAGTAAAATCCAAAGCAGATATAAAATAGATCCAACCAAGAAAATCAAAAAGATCTTGGCACTATATATCGCCAAGACAATTCCAAAGACAATCAGGTTCAAAGCAGCGAGCAAAAATCCCAGACTAGACTTGGTTAGAAAAGATTCTATTCTTTGATGATCTCCGATACGCTGCAGTAAGTCACCTGTATTTTTAGAATTGAAATAAGTAATGGGCAGTCCCATCAGTTTAAGTAGAAAGTCAGAAATCAAACTTACATTGATGCGCATACTGATATGCAGCACGATCCAGCTTTGTATAAACTGAACGATCATGCTACTGGCAAAAAGCACCAATTGCCCAATCAATACGATATAGATAAAGTTGAGATTTCGAGTATCTATCCCTATGTCGACCAAACTCTGGGTTAGGAAGGGAAGTATGAGTTGAATCATAGTCCCAACCAGCAATCCAATAAACAATTGGAAAAATAATTTCCGATGTGGTTTAAGATAATAGGACAGTAATCCAAAGCCCTTCAACTCTTCCACCTCCACTTTTTTCTCATCAAATGCCGGAGTAGGTTCCAAGATCATAGCCAAGCCATTCCCTTCAGGATTAGCCCACGCTTTTTCTAGCTCCTTGATGGAGATTTTCCGCTTATCCGTCTTGGGGTCAGCTATCCACGCATATTTTTTATCGATCTGATATAGTACTACAAAGTGATTTTGTTCCCAATGCAGTATCGCTGGTAAGGGAATATCTTGCAAAGAAGCTTGATCCTCTGCCTCCTTTAGTGGGATGTGAACCGCCATACTCCGCATACCGATAGCGTCTGCCGCTTCGCCGATACCGCGCATACTGACACCCATCTTGTCAATGAAGCACTTTTCTCTAAGGAAGTGCGCTGGATAATTTTTACCATAGTACTTAGCTATCATACGCAGACAGGTAGGCCCGCAGTCCATCGCATCAGCTTGTAAGTAAAATGGAAAAGTGTTCACCATGTGCACGCTAATCTAGTAATAATTGTTTAAAGACCTATATTGGCTTTCTGCTCAATAATCAGGTTTCTAAGTTTAGACTAGATATTAAGATATGCTTTTTATGGTTCGGATACAAGATTAGGTTTACTATAGATTGACTAGCAGTAGGCAAATATAAGATTTATGATGTGGGGGATCCCCAGCTTTCGCGAAAAGCTTCAAGCTGTGGCGGGCCATCCGCTACTCCTTATTCAGTCGGTCCTGCGGACTCACCCGATACTCCGCTGCACTACGATCGGGCGCTAGCTACTACCCCTATCCCAAAAAATATTTTTATTTCAACCTTAAAAATTGTAAAAAATAAGGGAATTTTTGAATAACCCACTTTGTGCAAAGTGATGCTATTGAAGTAGTATGATTTCTACTCTACGATTTTTAGCACGACCTTCTTCCGTATCATTACTGACCAGAGGAAATAATTCTCCCATAGCTCTAACAGCAAAGGTGATAGGTGTATTCATTTTTTGGGCTAAGTATTCTTGAATAGCAAATGCTCTTTTTTCGGAAAGTTCTTTGTTGTAGTCTTGACTTCCAGTGTTGTCCGTGTGACCAACTATATTGACTTTCTTGGGTATATTTTGATTGATGAGTTGAGCGATAGAATCTAGCTTTGCGAGAGCAGCAACTTTCACTGTGTATTGGTTTCTGTCGAATGAAATATCTTCACTTAAAGTAAATTTCATAAGTTTTGGTGGTGTTGCCTCTTTTGCCACATAGGGTTCACAAGGACCACTAGCAATACTTGCGTCGAATATGAATCCGTATCTGTCTGGATAGGCCTGATGATACCAAATCTTGATTTTATAGGTGCCAGGTTGGAGGCTGATTTTTTTCTTGATCTGGATCATCTCATGACTTTTATCATTGTCAATTATGATTTGATCATCTATCCACAATTTGGACCCATCATCTGAACTAAGGCTAAATTCATAACAAGACTTTTCAGAGATAGTCATAGTAGAATGCAGCACCATTCCAAACAAACGATTTCTATCTACATCTGGGAAGGGTTCATCAGTCCCTCTCTCAGGTATATTTATTTCATCCCAAGAGACGCTACCAATTTTTTGTTCTTGGTACACATACGATCCGTAGCCTTTTGCTATTTTTCTAAAGTTTAAAGCATACACATCACCCTCAAATTTTGAAAACTCAGGATCTTTTTGTGCATACATATCCAAGCTAAAAAGAACTAGAATAGAAAATAGAAAATGAGTCAGATTTAGCATGGTGCCCTTTTAAAGTTATAGACTACATAATAAAGAATGAAGAAATTCGCAGAAGAGACACTTTAAGATGAAAAACGAATAGATATATCAGGCCCAGACTATAATTTTTATAGCCTGTATATAAAACCTCTGTGTTAAGTGTGAGGGGTTTGAAATATGGGCAAGGTACAAGTGGGGAAAGGTACAAGGGTCTAGGCACAAGGTTCTAGCTTGTTTTTTGGTTAAATTTGGTTTGTGATACTAATTTGCATTTTTTTCAAAAGCGCGAATCACCTACTGCATTTATTAAAAAGGGGCTAGGATCTAGGTGCTAGGTTCTAGCCTTAGTTTTTGGTTAAATTTGGTTTGTGATTCTAATTTGAAGTTTTTTCAAAAGCACGCATCACCTGCTGCATTTATTAAAAAGGGGCTAGGATCTAGGTGCTAGGTTCTAGCCTTAGTTTTTGATTAAATTTGGTTTGTGATTCTAATTTGAAGTTTTTTCAAAAGCACGCATCACCTGCTGCATTCATAATTCATCACTCATAATTCATAATTAAAAGGGGCGAGGCGTCCTAGCCGGAAGCCCTACAGGCCTAGGGGTGGAAGTGGTTCCGCCCTTTTTGGCGGAAGGAACGGACGACCCGACTCCAGGCATGTTGGGTTAGGAGGTGGCGGTAGTCATGCCGCAGAGAATGCCCCAAAACTAAAGATCAAATACACTCGTATAAATAGAATAGTTTAATAGTTTTGTGCAACAATAAAATAAAATTCAAAATATGTCATTTCTGAAAAAACTTGGATTAAAGAAAAAGAATAATGGTACTTCGACTGGATTGAAGTCGTATGCGGGTTCGAAAAACTATATCGACTCTTACTCACCAGTAGATGGTAAGCTGATCGGAAGCGTATCTGTGACTACGAAGTCGGAATATGAAAAAGTAATGAAGGCGGCTCAATCCGCTTTTAAAACATGGCGTACGGTACCTGCTCCACAGCGTGGTGAGGTAGTACGACAATATGGTGAGGCGCTAAGAAAGCATAAAGATGAGCTGGGTCGACTCGTGAGTTATGAGATGGGAAAGAGTCTGCAAGAGGGCTGGGGTGAAGTACAAGAGATGATCGATATTTGTGATTTTGCAGTAGGCTTGTCAAGACAGTTGTATGGTCTGACGATGCACTCTGAAAGGCCAGGACATAGAATGTATGAGCAATGGCATCCGCTAGGGGTAGTAGGAATCATATCTGCATTTAACTTTCCAGTGGCGGTTTGGTCATGGAACAGTATGATCGCATTGATATGTGGTGATGTATGTGTATGGAAAGCTTCAGAGAAGACACCGCTATGCTCTGTAGCGTGTCAAAATATTTTGCACAAAGTACTTAAGGATAATAATGTGCCTGAAGGAGTGTCGTGCATCATCAATGGTGATTACACTGTAGGGGAGATGATGACGAATGATCATAGAATACCGCTAGTATCTGCTACAGGTAGTACCCGTATGGGTAAGATCGTAGGGGCAACGGTAGCAGCACGTATGGGTAAAACTTTGCTAGAACTAGGTGGCAACAATGCCATCATCGTAACACCATCAGCTGATCCTGCGATCGTATTGCCAGGTGCAGTATTTGGCGCAGTGGGGACTGCTGGGCAACGTTGTACTTCGACGCGTAGATTGATCGTACATGAGGATGTATATGATAAGACTAAGCGAGTGTTGAAAAAAGCATACAAACAATTGCGCATCGGTGATCCATTGAATACTAAGAATCACGTAGGGCCGCTTATCGATAAGGCTGCTGTGGAAATGTACACCAATGCACTGGCTCAAGCTAAAAAGCAAGGTGCAAAGATCTTGGTTAAGGGAGAGGTGCTTAGCGGACGAAAATACAGCAGTGGTTGCTATGTGAAGCCTGCGATTGTGGAGGCAAGTAATGAACTACAAATCGTACAGACGGAAACTTTCGCACCGATCTTGTACATCATGAAGTATAAGACTTTAGATGAAGCGATTGCGATACAAAATAATGTTCCTCAAGGACTGTCTTCTGCGATCATGACGGACAGTGTCAAAGAAGCGGAGCAGTTCTTGTCTGCTGCAGGATCTGACTGTGGTATTGCCAATGTAAATATCGGCACTTCTGGTGCTGAGATTGGAGGTGCTTTTGGTGGCGAAAAAGAAACGGGTGGTGGACGTGAGTCTGGATCTGATTCTTGGAAGGCATATATGCGTAGACAGACGAATACCATCAACTATACGAAGTCACTGCCATTGGCGCAGGGGATAAAGTTTGACCTTTAAAGGGAATTATAAGTTATGAATTATGAGTTATGAATTCAGTTCTAACTTGTGCAAGGGAGGCTACTCAAATTTGATTTTGAGTAGCCTTTTTGATTTTATTTTTGCATCTCTAATCTTGAAGCATGTCCATATCTAGTGGCAGCGATTCCAAATAGTATAGGCGTAATCAAAGGGCCAATAAATGGAATACTCATAAGTAGGCTAGCGAGAATTCCAAAAAAAGCAGACGCCCCGAAATGTGTTTGTATGCACTTTACACTTTTCTTTATGGTGAAATCAAACTGTTCTAAGTAGTTATCTAAAAATGCAAAGCCTAGGTAAAATCCATAAACAAAAAACATAATAACATCCTTAAATGCATTCATTCCAGATAGGGCACAGAGTATAGAGACTAAGATAAACATGAGCAAACCTGCGATCCATTTGCGACCCATCACTATAATCATTCTTTTTTGAGCTTTGACGAAGTCTTTAAAGCTTAGGACTTTATTCTCATTGGTTAGAATGTTATTTGTCTTCACCGAAAAGTGAAATATAAATACCTCTAAGAATATCAGTAATAGAAATTTCAGACTTCCAGAAAAGAGCGGTTTATTTTTTTCTTTGAGGCTTTCTTTTACCTGATTTAGCTTTTCTTCTGTGTCTAACAAGTTTGCTTTAGTGTCTGCAGGTATATCTGCCATAGCGTTTTTTACAGTCCCAATTGTTTCATCAATTCCTTCAGTAGGTATATCTATGCTATCTTTTATACTTGGAAAAATGTAGTCGTATATATCATTATAAAGGGTCAGCGTAAATAAACTGGCAATAACTATAGAGAAGATAAGTACCCATTTGTGCTCTCCAAAGCCTTTCCAAAGCTTATGTTGCCTAATGAAATTGGGTGTACTTTTGAGAATGGCAAAGGCATTTTTAATTTGCCCAGGACCTTTGGATAAATCAATGTGAGAATAGTCAAGTTTCATTTGGTATAGCGTTAGTATTCTTGAAAAAAAGATTAAGTCTTTTTGTGTTCAAGTATCAAAGCTCTTTACTAAATTACCTTCTTTTTCTGAGTATTCTGTATTTTATCAAATAAAGAAATCTTATACAGATATTTTTTTTGAGTATTTAATCGAACTATCCTGTATTTTTGGGATTAGTTTTAATTTACTGCGGGGCTAGTTCCTGCTACCTATATTTGTGCGATGAAGAACACCTATTTTGATCTCATAGATCAATCTTATTACTTTCCTCAGGATGGCTTCGATGTAGAAGATGGCTACCTCAATTTCAATGGCATTTCGCTGAAGTACCTTATAGATAAATATGGGACACCACTCAGGATCATGTATCTGCCTAAGATCGCAGACCAGATCAAACGAGTGCGCAACCTTTTTCGACGAGCCATTAAAAAAAATAAGTACGGTGGAGTGTATTACAATTGCTACTGCACCAAGTGCAACCACTTTGCCCCTGTGATCAAAAAAGCCATCAAGCAAGGCGTTAATTTGGAGACGTCTTCTTCCTATGATATAGATTTGATCATGCAGCTCATGAAGGAGGAGAAGATCGATACGAATCTGATAGTAGTACATAATGGCTATAAGACAGATGCCTACCTAGACAAAATATTGAAGCTGCAAGCGCTAGGATTTAAAAACAGTGTGATTGTTTTAGACTCAATGAATGAATTAGAACGGGTCAAAAAGAAAATTAGCCGCAAGAAAAAAATCAAGATTAAACTTGGCATTCGCATGGCCATCAATGAAGAACCACAAAGTGCCTATTATACGTCTCGTCTCGGCATTCGGCAGTCTGAGATTCTTGATTTTTATGACAAGGAGATCAAAGACGATAAGCGTTTTGAGTTGAAGATGTTGCACTTCTTTGTGGATTCAGGCATCAAAGACAATATGTATTACTGGGGAGAATTTCAGAAAGCAGTAAGCATATTTGCTGGTTTAAAAAAGAAGTGCAAAAGTTTGCGCGCCTTCAATATAGGAGGTGGATTTCCGATACGCAACAATCTCGGTTTTGAATATGACTATGAAGGAATCATCAATCAGATCATATCTACAATCAAAGAAGCCTGTCAAGAACAGAATATTGAAGAACCAGATATTTTTACTGAATTTGGAAAGTTTACCGTTGGAGAAAGCGGTGCCATCATATTTTCTGTCCTTGAAGAAAAACAACAAAACGACGCTGAGCTTTGGTATATGGTAGATAATTCTTTGATGAATACCATCCCTGATGCTTGGTCTATCTTTGAAAAATTTATTTTACTGCCCATCAACAAATGGGATCATGAATACGCTAGAGTAAATATTGGAGGTATTAGCTGTGATCACTCTGATTATTACAATTCAGAGGACTTAAATCAACAGATAGTTCTCCCTGTCAACAAGCCCAAAGATAAGGAGCCACTTTACTTGGGATTCTTTCATACAGGAGCCTACCAAGATGCCATCAGTGGATACGGAGGCATCAAGCATTGCCTAATTCCTTCTCCCAAATACGTGATCATCGACAAAGACAGCAAAGGAAATTATATAGATACACTGTATAGAGAAGAGCAGTCTGTGAATCAGATGCTTTCGATATTGGGCTATGATGTGAAGTAGTTTGACAGGTATCTCTGTTTAAATTTCTTTAATAAAAAGCAGAAAAAAGACAGTGAATTATGAAGAGCTTTAGGTTCTTGCCAATTGTCTGCTAGATAACAATAAATATTAGTTTCTACGGATTCGTATTTGTTGATTGAAAAAAAGAAATTTTTTTTCAATCAATTCTAATCTCTAATTGAAAGTATAAGATTTTATTTTAATGAATAAATACATGGCTAAAAAAGAATTATATTTTAAAATTTAATTACTATATAATTTGGTCACACATCAAAAAAACTTACGGCCTCCTAATTGCGTAACAGATTAATTTAGACTAATTTTACAATCCTTCCCCCTTACAAATACTAAAGAATTACAATTGGATTATTCTAGATTCTGCAGCACGAATCCTGTAGATTTTGGATAATATTAAAACATTTTCTCAAAGTGCTATTCAATTATGCATCTTTGATATTATCGATTAGGAGTTTAATATTTTCTAATTTAGGAAACCATCCACCCATAACCGACTTACTCAGCAGTTCTAAAAATCACTGTGTATATATTGCACAGAAATATAATACAAACACACACAATAATTTCAACATGTCGAAATTTAGCATGAAATCAGCACAGTGGAAATTCATTCCGTTCTTATTTTTTCTAATAAGCATTTTTGGCTTTAATACCTTATGGAGTCCACCTCCAGGTCTTTTCGATGCTGAAGCTATTGGCCCTTTTATCAATAACAATTTTCCTAGTACGGCACCAGAAGCTAATGAAGACATTGAACTAGTTCCGGTTTATCAAAATCTAACTTGGGAATCACCTATTGTAGCTATTCCTTTTGGCAATACCAACGATATGCTCATCGTAGAGATGGATGGTCGTTTTTATAGAGTAAGTAGTAACGAGAATACGGGCTCTAGGAACCTAGTAATGGATATTCGAAATATTACGTGGTACTATGATTTCAATGGTCCCGGCACCAAGCACGGTGGTATCCAAAATGCGGTTTTCCATCCTCAATTTGGTCGAGGACAGGGTAAGGACTATATGTATGTGTATTACACGCATCATCCAACAGATAATAATGACGTTGATAGTAGAGGCCCTTATTATGATCGATTAAGTCGATTTACTTGGAATGGTTCTTCTTTTAGACCAAGTAGTGAATTGATTATGATTAATCAATTTGATAGGACTAGAGGACATGATGGAAGTGGAATGGCTTTTGGTAATGATGGCTTCTTGTATGTAGCAGTAGGGGATGAAGGTACGCAGAATGAATCTGCTACGCCACATGTTCAAAGAATCGATGATCGATTTAGAGGAGGTGTTTGGAGATTAGATGTGGATCAGCGAGGAGGGAATATCAGTCATCCTATCATTAGACAACTCAATAATAGTAATGTCCCAGCAGGTTTGCAACCTTCCTTTACCCAAGGATATTATATCCCTAATGACAATCCATGGGTAGATCCTAGCGGAGGTACTTTAGAAGAATTTTATGTAATCGGTTTGAGACAACCTTATCGTATGACCTTTGACTCTCCTACAGGACAGTTTTGGATTGGTGATGTAGGTGGGGCACAAGCAGAGGAGATAGACGTTATTACCCAACCCGCTTTAAACTTTCAGTGGAATTATAAGGAAGGTACTGCAGATGGGTTTCGAGACAGACCAAGTCCTTTTATTGGAATTGATCGTGGTCCTATTTGGGATAATGTAGGTCGATCCATTACCAGTTGCATAATTGGCGGATATGTATATAGAGGTTCCGACATACCTTCCTTACGAGGTAAGTATGTTTGGGGAGATCTTAGATCAGGAAGAGTATTTGCACTAGATCATACCAATGGGTTAACCTTTAATAGTAATGAACAAATAGCAACTGTTCCAGGACTTAAAGGTACTTTTCACGGAATTGGGTCTTTTGGCCTTAATAATGATAATGAACTTCTAGTTTTAAAATTAAGCCAAGGCGGGCTAAGAGGTGATGGAACAATCCATCGCATTAGTCAAACGAATAGTAACGCTGGTAATTCAACGCTTCCTACCAGACTATCTCAAACTGGAATTTTCTCTAACCTGCAAAATTTAACCCCTAATGCTGGGGTTATTCCATATGATGTTAACAACCCACTTTGGTCGGCCGGTACGGATAAATTACGTTGGGTAGCTATTCCTAACGATGGAAATGTAAATTCTGGAGCAGAACAAATCAGTTATATAGA
>CALIEI010000088.1 GCA_938022165.1 uncultured Saprospiraceae bacterium
GAATCAACAAATAACCAAAAAACCCCTTATCTTTATCTTTCGGTCAAAGCAAAATGAGCCTATGAAATTTCAACTCAATTCTCCCTTCACACCTACTGGCGATCAACCAAAAGCTATCGAAAAATTAGTCGCAGGCGTAAAGGCCGGTGACCAATCACAGGTGTTGCTTGGGGTAACAGGGAGTGGAAAAACATTCACCATGGCCAATGTGATCAAAGAGCTCAATACACCTACCTTGATCCTTACCCACAATAAAACACTGACTGCGCAACTCTATAGTGAATTCAAAGAGTTTTTTCCTGACAATGCTGTCGAGTACTTTGTATCCTACTACGACTACTATCAGCCGGAGGCTTACGTATCCAGCAGTGATACCTACATCGAGAAAGACTTGTCGATCAATGAAGAAGTAGAAAAGCTGAGATTGAGAGCAACCTCATCCTTACTTTCTGGCCGTCGAGATATTATTATAGTAGCATCAGTCTCTTGCATCTTCGGTATGGGAAATCCGGAAGACTATAAGGACGGTATTATTCGTATACACAAAGGACAAGTAGTCAGCAGAAATACTTTTCTATATGAACTAGTACAAAGCTTATACTCACGTACTACCGCTGAATTCAAAAGGGCTACTTTTAGAGTAAGAGGAGATACTGTTGATATCAACCTGCCTTATGTTGACTATGGATACCGGGTGACTTTCTTTGGAGATGAGATCGAGAATATTGATCGACTAGAAATAGAAAGTGGCAAAAGAATAGAGTCGATGGAGAATGCAGCTATCTTTCCAGCTACGCTATATGTCGCTCCTAAAGATCGAATTCACGGCATCATCCATCAAATACAGGATGAGCTCAATGAGCAACAAAAATATTTTGAAAAAGAACGCAAGTTTGTAGAAGCCAAAAGAATCTACGAACGCATCAATTTTGATATCGAAATGATGCGAGAACTAGGATATTGCAGTGGAGTAGAAAACTACTCTAGGTTTTTTGACGGACGTAGACCAGGCACCAGACCTTTTTGTCTATTGGATTATTTCCCAGAAGACTACTTGATGTTTTTGGATGAAAGCCACGTAACGGTTCCTCAGATCAGAGGGATGTGGGGAGGAGATCGTAAGCGAAAGATGAACTTGGTCAACTTTGGTTTTAGACTCCCTTCTGCGATGGACAATAGACCACTGAACTTTACAGAATTTGAAGCGCTGACTAATCAAATCGTATACGTAAGTGCAACACCAGGTGACTACGAGCTAGAGCGAACAGGAGGAGAGCTGGTTGAACAAATCATACGACCGACAGGGATTATTGACCCTCCAATCGAGGTGCGACCAAGTATCAACCAAATAGATGATCTATTGGAAGAAATAGATCAGCGTATCAAAGCAGATGAGCGTGTCTTGGTCACTACGCTTACAAAACGAATGTCTGAAGAGTTGGCTAAGTATATGACCAAAGTAAATCTCAAAGTGAGATATATTCACTCTGAGGTAGACACCATGGATAGAGTTGAGATTTTGCGTGATTTGAGATTAGGTACTTTTGACGTGCTGGTTGGGGTCAATCTCTTGAGAGAAGGATTAGATTTACCTGAAGTTTCTTTGGTAGCTATAATAGATGCCGACAAAGAAGGTTTCCTGCGTAATAATCGATCTCTAACTCAGACTGCCGGTCGTGCCGCTCGTAATGTCAACGGGCTAGTGATTATGTATGCAGATAAAATTACCGGATCTATGCAATACGCTATTGACGAAACCAATCGTCGTAGGGCCATCCAAATGGAGTACAATGACAAGCATGGCATCGTCCCAGTCAATATCAAGAAATCAAAAGAAGATATCTGGAATAAGAAATCCATACTTGATATCAGAGGTGTAGAGAAGAAGCCATATATAGAACCAGACGAATTGGATCTAGCAGCTGATCCTTTGATTGCTTATATGAATAGAGACCAGCTTGAAAAACTAATCACAGAAACATCTAGAAAGATGCAGAAGGCGGCCAAAGAATTAGACTTCATTACTGCCGCTCAATATAGAGATGAAATTTCCGCTCTTAAAAAGAAACTGAAAGAAGCGATCAATGCTTAAGGTTGGGTTGGCTTCGCTCGGCAAGTCTCATAATGGCTTTGCTAAAAGCAAATCTAGAATTGATAAAAGCTATAATGACTAGAATGATTACGCAGTAAAAAATAGCGGGATATCCAAAATGTTCAACAATGCTGCCCATTAGAACTGGGCCTATCAAAAATCCTACATAACCCATACCTGCAACAGTTGCTACTCCATCCGAAGGTTCTACATCTGAAATTTGAGATGACAAGCGATACACTTCAGGTACGATGCCTGATATACCAAAGCCTATCAGTCCATATCCAAACAGTACTGGCGTAAGCATTCCAGAAAGTACTAGTAATACACCAAAAATTACAATCACTAAACCAGCTTGGACTATTAGTTTGGATCCATAAGTATCGCTTATGGGGTCCATAATAAATCTACCTATCGCCATGAATAAGGAAAACATTCCTAAGGCATAGCCCCAAGATATTTCCGGCGCCTGAATTTCAATACTCATGTATAATGTGCTCCAGTCCATGATGGCACCCTCAGTCATCATAACCATCAATCCTATGATGGCAAAACTGACAAGCCTCTTATTCTTCAATAAACTTAACCCACCTTTGTGCTCCGTATTTTCAATTTCACTTTTTTCCCCGCGAAGTGGCCCTACATAGTAAAAATGAGCAATTTGAGCAATGCACATTAGTAGAAACATATGTACAAAGGGGTGATCCAATGTGGACATTAAAATAGATCCAATACTAGCACCTAGAAAAAAACCTAAACTCCAAAAACCATGGCAAGCAGAAATAAATCTAACCTTATCTTTTTTCTCGATATGCGCAGCCAATGCGTTCATGCCTACATCCATAGAGCCAGCAAAAGCACCAGTGAAAAATAGAACTATACAAAGCATAGGTAGATTCGGAGCAAGTACTGCACCGATAATCAAAAGAGAATAGCCAATAGTACTAAAGAATGTATATCTGCCTTCACCATACTGGCGAATCAAAATCTTAGAAATAGACAAAGAAGATACTGCACCGAGAGCCATACAGAAAAAAGCATAGCCTAGATAGGACTCCGTAATGTTGAGTTTATCTAACACATATGGAGTATATAATAACCATGTACTCATCATCAAGCTGTTGATGACAAATGGCAATGCTGCACCAAAATATCTTTTGTTCAAAAATAATTCTAATCCTTTCATATTGGGATCTGCTGTCTACAATGTGGTAGGCAATACTTGTGTATAACGTGTGTAATGACAAAAGTATGCTATGCTTAACTATTATTTAAGAGTTAAATAAAACAAGTGTCAAACTTACTCTTTGCTATACCAAGAAGACAAAATTGAAATACCTAATTTGTTTTGCGGAGTGTAGTCTTTTTTCATGCGTTGAGGGCTAGAAAATTCATTGGGGTACCACTTCCACACAAATCCTCCTGCCCAAAATGAAGTAGGCCAGAAAACTTGATATAGAGCCTCGAACGCATTCGCCTGTGCTTGTTCATTGTAAGTAAGTACGGCTCTATTTTTTTCTAGCTCCCATGTTCTACCTGCACAGCCTTCTACTGACATATACCCATATTCAGTAAATAGTACAGGACGTTTTATCTTTTTAGAAAATGCACTAAGCTCTTTTGAAATGGGCTGCCATGCTTGCACTAGTTCTTCGACACTAGGAATTGCCGATTGAGAAAGAGGGAAGTAAGCATCTACACCTATGTAATCCAATTTATCCCACCAAGTGATATGCGGATACTCATCCCAATTAGCAGCATAGGTAAGTTTGCCATCGTATACTGTTCTAATTTTTTTTATTAAACCAA
>CALIEI010000089.1 GCA_938022165.1 uncultured Saprospiraceae bacterium
ATCAGATCCTTCGGAATGGCAGCATCAAAAGGAAACTGAATCGCTCCTTTGCCAAGTTTATAGTCTTGCAATTCATCAATGAAGTGTTCCACCGTTTCAGGAAAAGGGTAGAAGCTGACAAAATTTTTATAGGCGGAGATCATAATTTGTTGATCTCGTTTGGCGTCAGGAACTAGAGCAAACACGGCTGCTTTTTTATTCTCGAGTGCTATGACTTTAGGTGCCGCTTTTTTGATGATGCTTCTCAACTCTTTTAAGATCCTTTGTGCTTCTGGAGTCTGCGCATTTATGTAGTCATCTATTGTTTTGTAGCTGGGCATTGGCCCTCTTTTACCCATCGTATTATTTTTTATTAAGATCTTAATCTATAAAATAATAAATAACAAACCAAATTCATTATTCAATACTTGCCCTGAGTATCAATAGGAGCCAAGAGATTCATCACATCGCCATTGATCATTGATAATCAATCATTGATAATTAATTTATCCCCCAAAACATTCTCTTTCCATTAAAAAAACATCCCAAAAGGTTAAAACTTACTTAGTGTAAAACTGTTTCTTTGCATAGTACTTAAAGAGGGGCTAAATAGCGCCTTTAAACGCTAAATCGCATAATGAGACAAGTTATTATCAGTATAATCGGGTTACTTATCATTGGTGGAGGCTATATGGTAAAGGAGAAATTTGCCGCAACGGAAAGGCCACAGCGAGAAAAACCTAAAAAAGCCATATCTGCTGTTTTTACGCAGACCGTAAAAAATGGTGATACCCCCATCAAGGTGACAGCCAGTGGTAATTTGGCGGCAAAAGAGCGAATCGAGATTTTCTCTGAGGTGCAAGGCATTTTTGAGCATAGCGATAAGCCGTTTAAACCGGGGGTGAGTTATGCCGATGGGGACGTACTGATCAGACTCAATAGTCAAGAGTTGCGGGCCAACTTGTTATCCCAGAAAAGTAATTTGCAAAATCTACTGGTAGGCATACTTCCAGATTTGAAGTTTGACTACCCAGAAGCATTTGACAAATGGCAGAGCTATGTAAACAACTTTGATGTGAATCAAATCTTGAAGCCATTACCAACACCAAGCTCAGATAGGGAAAAATTATTTATCGCTGGAAGAAATATAAATTCAACTTGGTACACGATAAAGAATACTGAAGAACGATTGTCCAAGTACTCGATCTATGCACCATTTAATGGAGTACTCACCGAGGCGAATATTAATAAAGGCTCGCTAGTACGTGCAGGGCAAAAGTTGGGCGAGTATATCAATCCAAATGTGTATGAATTGGAAGCAGCTATTAACTCCGCTTTTGTCGATCTACTCAAGGTTGGCGGAACGGTAACTTTATATAATATAGAACGGAGCAGAAATTGGACCGGAAGAATAACCCGTATCAATAATCTAGTCAATCCCAATACACAAACAATACAAGCATTTATTCAAGTTAATGGTAGAGGCTTGCGAGAAGGCATGTATCTAGAAGCGGTATTGAAAGCAAAGAACGAAGCGAACACCATAGAGATTTCTAGAAAGCTGCTAGTAGATAATTCTAAAGTGTTTGTGCTAAATGACGATAAATTAGAATTGACTGAAATAGAGCCAGTGCATTTCTCTGATAAAACAGTCGTGCTAAGAGGGCTTGAAGATGGTACAGAAATATTGGATAAGATGCTCCCGGGAGCTTACGATGGAATGCAAGTAAGACGATTTGAAAAGTAAAAGAATTTTTGAATTTGAATCACATTCTAATCATTCAAGCCTAAAGCTAATATGAAAAATTTTCTTTCCTTTTTTATAAAGTATCCCGTCGCGGTAAACATCATACTTATAGGTGTTGCCGTTTTTGGTTTTTTGGGATTGCAACAAACAAAATCTTCTTACTTCCCCTTAGATGATTCGAAGCTCATCTTCATCAATATTGTCTACCCAGGTGCATCACCTGCGGAGATAGAAGAAGGGGTGGTGCTCAAGATTGAAGATAATCTTAGAGGCTTAGTAGACATAGATCGTGTCACTTCGGCATCAAGAGAAAACAGTGCTAGCATAACTGTTGAAACAGTCGAAGGGACAGACATAGATGTCATCTTGGCTAATGTAAAAAATGCCGTAGATAGGGTGCCTTCATTTCCTGTAGATATGGAGCCTCCTGTGATTTCCAAACAAGAAAACTTAAACTCCGCGATTACTTTTACAGTAAGTGGAGATGGACTACCATTAGAGACGCTTAAAAATACGGCAAGAAAAATAGAAGATGATATCCGAGCTATTCCTGGAATATCGCAATTGGAAGTAAGCGGATTTCCGACTGAAGAAATAGAAATAGCCGTCCGAGAAAATGATTTGATCGCTTTCAATCTGACTTTTGCAGAAGTAGCAGCTGCAGTGCGTAATTCTAATCTCATCACTACTGGTGGTAATATCAAGACGGATACTGAAGAATACCTGATCCGCGCCAACAATCGATCATACTTTGGAGATGAACTAGACTACATCGTGGTCAAGGCCAGTACTTCAGGACAAGTCGTCCGCTTGAAAGATATAGCTGAGGTGAGAGATAAGTGGTCTGAAAATCCGGATAGGATAAATTTTAATGGTAATCCCGCAGTACAACTCAATGTCAGTACGACCAATAACGAAGATTTTCTTAGTGCTATAGATAAGGTGAAAAAATACATCATCGACTTCAACGAAAAGAATGATGGAGTGAGATTGGATATCAGTGTAGATAGATCTATTGCGCTGAATAATCGTCAAAATTTATTGGTGGAGAATGGGCTAATTGGGATTTTATTAGTCTTGATTTTCCTTTCTATTTTCTTGAAGCCAAGTATTGCATTTTGGGTAGCGGTAGGTTTACCGTTTTCCTTTTTGGGCTTGTTTATTTTTGGTCCGAGTTTTATGACCATCAATGTTATTTCTCTTTTTGGGATGATTATCGTGATTGGAATATTGGTAGATGATGGAATTGTGATCGCTGAAAACATCTATGATCAATATGAAAGTGGAAAGACTAAAATGCAAGCCGCCATCGATGGAACCTTGCAGGTAGGGCCACCGATCATTGCTGCCATATTAACGACGATCATTGCTTTTTCTACCTTCTTATTTTTACCTGAGCGATTAGGTAGTTTTTTCGGTCAGATAGCGATGGTGGTTGGAATCATCTTGTTGATATCTTTGATAGAAGCATTTTTGATACTGCCTGCTCACTTGGCACATTCCCGTGCGTTGAAGAAAGACACCAAACCGTTCTTGTTGAATGTCTGGGCGGACAAAGGAATAAGCTGGATAAGAGATAAGATTTATGTTCCTATTCTTCGCTTTGTATTGAATTTTCAAATCTTTGGATTTGCTATTCCGATAGCCTTGCTTATGATCACAGTAGGGGCGATACAAGGAGGAATTATAAGGTTTACCTTTTTTCCTACGGTGGCTTCGGATAGTGTAAACATTTCATTGAACTTACCACAAGGAACTAATGAGTCTATTACCGATTCCTTAATCACCGTTATTGAAAACGCTGCTTGGGAAACCAATGAAGAATTGACCGAGGTAGACTCTCTGCAAATAATACAAAACATTGTGCGTAGAGTAGGCCCCGGCTCATCAACTGCTTCATTGACTCTAAATTTGTTGCCTGGCGAAAATAGACCTGGTATTCCAGCTTCTACCGTTTCTACGAATCTTAGAAAACGAGTGGGAGAAGTCTACGAGGCAGAATCACTTGTCTTCGGTTCTGGAAATGCATTCGGTGGTAAACCCGTTTCTGTTTCCTTAGTCGGGAATAACGTAAACGATCTGAAGCAGGCTAAGAATGATTTGAAGCAAGCGTTTAGGGACAATCCGCGTCTTGCAGATATTATTGATAATGATCCAGCGGGTATAAAGGAAATTCGCTTGGAGCTAAAAGAAAATGCGTATTTGCTCGGCCTCAATTTACAAGGCGTGATGGCACAGGTGCGTTCTGGTTTTTTTGGTGCTTCAGTGCAGCGATTTCAAAGAGGTCGAGACGAGATCAGAGTGTGGGTGAGATATGACAAAAGTAACAGGAATAGCATCAGTAATCTTGACGAAATGCGTATCGTCACGCCGCAGGGCAATCGTGTGCCGCTGGCTGAAATCGCTAGCTATGCTATAGAAAGAGGAGACGTGGTAATCAATCACTTGGATGGAAGAAGAGAGATCAGAGTAGAAGCAGACTTGGCAGATCCTAAAGATTCTGCACCAGAAATCATCTCTGATATTCGCAATAATGTAATGCCTGAAATTATAGCTAAGTACCCTACTGTAAGTCCATTATACGAAGGACAGAATAGAGGCTTTGCAAGAATCGGTGCGGCACTAGGTAAGGTGTTGCCAGTTGTTTTATTATTAATGTATGCTGTGATTGCTTTTGTATTTAGATCTTATGGGCAACCCCTTTTACTGTTTATCTTGATTCCGTTCAGTTTTGTTGGCGTTGCATGGGGGCATTGGTTTCATGGACAAAGCATCAATATACTTTCTGGTTTGGGTATCGTAGCGCTGGTAGGGATTTTGGTTAACGATGGACTGGTACTCATTGAAAAATTCAATATCCTGCTAAAAGATGGTTTGCCCTATCATAAAGCCATGGTGCAAGCAGGTCGTTCCAGATTTAGAGCTATTTTCTTAACGTCTTTGACTACCGTCGCAGGACTAGCACCATTGATTTTTGAGAAAAGTTTTTCCGCTCAGTTTGTGATCCCGATGGCCATTTCAGTCGCCTATGGAATAGGGTACGCTACATTTATGACTTTATTTTTATTGCCCTTATTGTTAGCTGTTAAGAATAATATTAAGGTGGGTATGCTTTGGTTTTGGAGAGGTAAAAAGCCTAGTAGAGAGTCAGTAGAACGTGCCATTATAGAAATGAAATCTGAAGAAGCGGCAGCGGTGGATGAGTACTAATACTATGAGCCTATGTAAGAAGACAGCCGAAGCAAACCTAGCGATGTAAATATGATCAAATGTGTGTATTGAAACTGTTGTATTAATGAAGCCACAAGCCGTAGTTTGTGGTTCTTTCGCTAAAAAGATCCACAGGATCTTTTTTGTAACCAACACTCATTCATGGGAAAAAAGAACGTGAAAAAACAGCAATCTAGATCTATATTATTAAAAGAAAAATCGTTTGGAACTTGCAACCTTGTTATAGTAACTTCCAAAACATAAATAAGAATTTTATGAAAAATATTTTAGTTGCTTTATTCTTTTTATTTGCTTTGAATATAATTAATGGACAAAGTGTACTTAGTTTAGAGGAAGCTAAACGTATTACGCTAGAGAATAATTTTGGAATTAAGATTGCAAAAAATAATGTTCAACTAGCAGAGAATCAAACGGACCGCAGTGTAAACGGATATCTGCCAACAGTATCTGCGCTTGGCGGATTGAATGGTAACTTTGGAGGTGCCGTTCAGCGATTTAATAACGGACAAGAAGCGAGTACTTCTAATGCCTTTAATTGGGGTGCGAATGCATCCGTGCAAGCAGACTATACTTTGTTTGATAAACGAAGAGACTTGACTCTAGATCAACTCAAAGAGAATCTTGCACTAAGTAATTTACAGCTGAGACAATCTATAGAGCAGTCTATACTTCAGGTGTACAATGCTTACTATCAACTCGCACTGCAAAAAGAAAATGTAGAAGTATTGCAAGAGGCCATCGCAGTTTCGAGAGAGCGGCTACGTCGAGCAAAGTATGCTTTAGAATATGGACAAGGCACAGGACTAGAAGTACTCAATGCAGAAGTAGACATCAAAAGAGATAGTGTTAATCTATTGAACGCATTGCTCAGAGTTGACAATGGGAAGAGAGACCTTAACGTAGCGATGGGAAGACTGTCAAATGAGGATTATGATATTCAAGTGGAGACAGCCATCGATCCAAGCTTAGATGTAGATAAATTAATAGCGGATGCAAAGGAGAATAATGTCAATCTTCAAATCAATCGTCAAAGTCTTGCACTAAATGAAATGGATTTAAATATAATCGAAGCAGAGAAAAAGCCTGTCATTTCTGCTGGAGCAAATTATGGCTTCAATTTTTCTGACAATGCATCTGGATCATTCATCGATCAATCTAACTCAAGGGGTTTATCGGCAAACGTATCTGTACTATGGAATATATTTGACGGCAGCCGAGATGTCAGAAAGCAAAACACAGCACTCAACCTCTCCAATCTAAGACTACAAAATGATCGACTAGAGCAAGAGCTCCAAAGAGACATCACCAATGCTTGGTCCAATTATCAAAATGCGATTTATATCTTAGGTGTAGAAGAAAGCGCAGTCACTACCAATCAAGAAAACTTTACCAGAACCGAAGAGCAGGTCAAGGTTGGAAGATTGAGCTCTCTAGAGTTTCGTCAAGCACAACTCAATCTACTCAATGCGCAGACTAGCTTGAATAATGCAAAACTAAATGCGAAGCTGGCTGAGGTGCAGTTGTTGGCTTTGGTGGGAGGATTGTTGTAGGTTAAATAGTGCTGATAAAACGGAATAAAGTCAACTGACTTAACAGATGACTGTATCCAGTGTAATATATTATAGTCAGACTTATTCTTTTATATAACCTAAAAGATAAGTTTAGTACTTTTTCTTCATGTCTCCAGTGACGTATTCCTCATAGATTGCAGCTTGACCTCCCCATTTGATTCTTTCATCTGTCACAGATACGTGTTCATTTAACTCATAAATATTTGTGTATCCATAGCCTGTCAAATTAATGTATGTAGGTGTATTGAGTGCCAACATTAGCCCAAAATACAGATAAGATTTTATCCCAGCTTGTGTCGCTATTTTTTGTACTGGGTTTATTGGTCTAGCAACTTTGCTTATTAAGCTTGTATCATTACCATAAAAGTTATTATTACAATAAATCAAAATTCGAGTATTTACATTAGGAATTAATTTTCTAAGATTCGATTCTGTAAACTCTGTAAAGGGTAAATGTAATGCTCCCTCTATATGAATTTTATCGTAATTCTGTTTAGATCTGGTATCTAAAATAACCGTATTGGGTTCTTTTGCGAATTGTTGAAATTCGTCAAAGCTTAAAAGCTTATTCTTCCTGATTTCCTTTACTTCTTTTACTAATGCTTCGTATTGATCAAAGTTGACAAGAGGTATTCTTTGCTTCTTTATATTTAACATATCTGTAGGTCTTATAGAGCGCCATGTAGGCTTACTATTCGTAGAACTTTGGGTATGAAGATCTTCAGGGGCCTTATCATCTTGGCTTCTACTGATTACAGAAAAACATACCACTATAGCGGCGATTAATAATAGTATTCTTGGTTGAATAGGATTGCCCTTAGGTAATAAATTCATATGCTTTGATTTTGAAATGAAATAAATATTGTCACAATAAATTTCAGCTAATCTTATTCTAAATAAAAGCTAGAATGTATGATTGCGTAGTCGCAGATCATAAATAAACAATTTGACTTTATATAGCCGTATTTTCATAGACTTAGTGCAGATTTCCTTATTTTGAAAACTACTATCTTTAATTTATGAGTAGAATTCTTCTTTTGATAGGCTTTATTTTTTGCAGTTTCTCGATTCTGTCTCAGTCTGATCAGCAGGCTAGCGTGCGTGAGGCTACGCTATTGAAGGTTGATATGAAAAAACCATTTAAAGCAGTAAATCAGATATCAAGAATACTATATGCGGCTAAGAAAGATGATGATTACAAAACACAGGGATTATGTTATTCCAAACTAGCAAAAGTGTATGAAGATATTCAAGAGCTAGATCTAGCTCTTGAAAGAAGAAATAAAGCTTCCCTATTATTTAGAAAATCAGAATCTATAGATTTATTATTAAATGAAAACTATGAGATAGGGAAGTTGAATTTGCGCTTGGGTAGTCCCGAATCAGCCATAAAAATATTTGAAGACTGTCTTGCTGCAAAATCAACCGAAGATTTTGATCTCTTGTGTAAGGAAGGAATAGCGGATGCCGAATTGATGCTTGGCGATACAGCACAAAGTCTTAAGGCGTATAAGGAAATAGAAATACT
>CALIEI010000090.1 GCA_938022165.1 uncultured Saprospiraceae bacterium
AACCCCCTCGCTTTCAACTCCAAATACTTATTAATACTATTGATCGAAAGATCTGCGGGTGAGGTCAATATTGTTTGAATCTTATGCTGTCTTAATATCTGAGCAATCGTCCTTTTTTCAGATATGAACTGCTTTGCAACGGTCTGATGATATATACCTTTGGTATCTTCTACTTTAAGATTGGCTAATTTTTCTACCTCTGTATTGGTGAAGAATACAACAACTAATAAATGTAGTCGATTGATCTTTCTCAATATAGGCAGCACTCTTTCGAGGGCATAAGTACTTTCAAAGTTGGTATAGATAAAAAGTAAGCTGCGACCTGTGATCAATTTTCTCGCAGCATGATAAAGTAATTCATAGCGCGCTTCTAAATCACGGGGCTGTTCCCGGTACAGCGCTGCTAATATTTTATTGAGATGATTAGTTTTTCTATCCGCTTTAATAGCAGAGCCAATTTTATCTGAGAAGGTGAGTAGGCCTGCCTTGTCTTTCTTTTGCAAGACCACATTTGAAATGGTCAAAGTGCTATTTATCGCATAGTCCATCAAGCTCAAGCCCTCAAATGGCATCAGCATATTTCGACTTTTGTCAATGATGCAATAGACACTTTGAGACCGTTCATCTTCGTACTGATTGACCATCAACTGCGCCATGCGGCTACTTGCCTTCCAGTTTATACTTCGATAATCGTCGCCTGGTACATAATTTTTTATTTGCTCAAACTCATAGCTACTCCCGATTCGTCTAAGTTTTTTCACTCCAGAATCTAAGCTAATACTATTAAATGCCATCAGCTCATATTTTTTCATCTGCAAAACCGATGGATATACTGGTGCCATTGCTTCTGCCTTTACCACTATCCTCCTATTGATCAGTTTAAGCGATGATGATATAAGCAAGTTGATATTGCCAAAATGATATTCTCCTCTTTCTATCGGTCTTAAGTAGTAATCTAATGATGTCTCTTCGCCACTTGATAGTTTTATATGTATACTATGATTCCTAGCTTGAAACTGGACAGGCAATTCATCAATAATTTCAAAAGTAAGATCTCTATTAGCTTTATTTCTTACAGTAAGCGATATCTTATTCTCATCTGACAAGGAGAGCAACTTAGGTAAATGTCTTTCCGCATCAACTTTAGTTCCATTAAAAAACAACCAAAATACATCCAATCCTACAAAACAGAAAAGTGCAACCAAAGCTACCTTCGCTAAAGCAAAAACGAAGTACACCTGAAAGCCAATTACAAATAGAATCACTATTGTAGCGAAGGCATAAAAAAATCTGTTATCTAGATAAAGATTGCGCATAGTTAGACTAACGTGGTACTTCTATTTTTTTGATCATATCATTGATAAGCACCTTAGGATCTACACCTTCCATTTCTCTTTCAGGAGTAAGAATGATTCTATGATTCAAAACTGGATACGCAGCATACTGTATATCATCAGGTGTCACAAAATCTCGATTCTCGATAGCCGCTAGTGCTTTCGAAGCTTTCAATAATGCCAATGAGGCTCTAGGGGACGCCCCTAAAAATAAGTCTCCAGAACTACGAGTAGATACCACAATCTGCGCTATATAATCCAAGAGAGAATCTTTGATAGACACTTTTTCAATGAGCTCTTGACACTGTTTTAGCAATTCTGCGGTGATAACTTTTTCAACATTTGGCTTCTTATCTAATCTAAAATCTTTTCTAAAGCGGTGTAATATTTCCTTCTCTTGATCCAAAGTCGGATACTGAACATTGAGTTTATACAAAAACCTATCTAGCTGTGCTTCCGGTAGCTTATAAGTCCCTTCTTGCTCTACTGGATTTTGGGTAGCGATCACAAAGAATGGATACCCCATCGGATATGTAGTGCCGTCAATAGTCACTTGATATTCTTCCATTACTTCAAACAGTGCTGCCTGTGTTTTCGCAGGTGCTCGATTGATTTCATCAATGAGAATAATATTGGAAAAAACGGGCCCAGGCTTAAACTCAAATTCTGAATTCTTGACATTAAATATATTAGTACCAACCACATCCGTTGGCATCAAGTCTGGCGTAAATTGTATCCGCGAAAAATCACTACTAAACGCTTTTGCCATCAACTTAGCCATAAGCGTCTTGGCAATTCCCGGAACACCTTCAACTAACACGTGGCCTCCTACTAGAATAGAACTTAGCATAAGATTGATCATCTCCTCTTGACCTACAATAACTTTGGACAACTCTTGCTTTAATCGATTGGCAGTATCCGATACCAGCGTCAAGTCTAGTCTATTTTGATTCCAAAGCCCTAATCCATCATTAGAAGGTGGCGGAGTAGTTAAACTGCCCTGTGAGCTTACATCAGATGGTTTATTCTCCTGAATAGGATCCTGATTATTATCGTTTAATTCTTCTGGATTCATTTTTATGATTTAGATTGAATGGAGAATTTATTTAGTTTTTGATAAAAAGTAACCATGGTGTTTTCTGAGACAAAGTCGCTATTTTCAATATTGTGATAATAATCTAATAGTCCCTGAATTTCTTCTTTTGGTCTTTTGGTCTTTGCAGATAACAAACCTACAAAATCGTCTCCTAGGTCGCTTGTATTTATTCTATAATAATGTCTTATATCTTCAAGCCATAATTGCATTTGATCTTCGCAAAGTTGTTTGCGATCATTTTTATTAAAGTAAAGATTGCCAATAGTATTAATAAAAGTAAGACTTGTGTTCTCTTTCTTCTCCAATACTGGAACTATGCGTTGTTTGCGCTTCGCTCTAAACATTAGGAAAAATCCCCCCATAGCTAGTAGTGAATACCAAGCCCACCGTAAGGAATCTTGTTTCAAGATATAAGTTAATGGCCCTTTACTTTCAAGATAGGAATTATTTTGATTTCTAGATTTTCCCATATCTCTACTGGTTCTCGAATAGTCATCCCAATGCCAATCTTTGGTAGGCTTTGCCTCCGTAATCAGTTCGACGTATTCCGACGTTTTATCATTTAGCATATGAATATTGGTAAACACTAAAGGATTGGTATGAATAAAAAAGGATCCTTCCCCATGAGGTATTTTAAAGTAATTGATTAGTGTGTCATTTAAATAGCCTAAAACCTCTAAATTGTTACTATCTATACAAGCCAAAGAATCATGCAAATAATACCAATCATGATACCTTGGCTTTCCATTTTTTATAGTAGTATAGAGACTATCTGTTTCGATCAAAAGGTAAAGACCTAAATCTAGTTTGAGCCTCCCTACCTCTTCTCCAAAAACATTAAAATCAAGATGATCAAAATCTTGATACTCCCAATCCATCTTTTCTAATACAGGTATAGTATCAACAACAAAATCATCTTCTTCATAAGTATAGCTATCGTCACCGGAATAATCTTGCTCATCATCCTCATTTGTCACAACATGGCAAGGAGTAAATATTTTAGCGGAAATGCTATTCGGAAATATTTTGGTGGAAATGAATGCATTATTTCCTTTGCTGACAAACTTAGCAAGGGCTTCTGCATCTGATTCATCTACAAGCATGGCATCACCCATAAAGAAGTAGTTTCCTTTTACTTGACTTCCCTCTTCAAAATATTTTGAAAGTTTTTGCGTAATTTCTTTTTGTTGATCTGGAGAAATATTGTCGAGATATCTCTTGATAATGTAAGTGCCGTAGGCATGGTTTTTCTGATCTTTATACATGGTACGCCAATCATACTTTTGAGCACCACAGCTCATGAGCATAAGAAAAGCTATCATACAGATAAAGAATGATATGTTTGTAGCAAACTTACTCATGCTGGATTTGCCATTATTTGCTTACTCAAAATATCAAACTCTTTATAGATCATATTAAAATCACCCTCCTCAACGTTACGTTCTCCATACCACACTTTCTCAAATATACTAGTAGAGCTACGAAATTTTTCATAAAAAGGCAATGCTGATGTTTCAAGAATATAATCTCTGTTCGTTTTGTCTTTTTTCCAATTGATAAATTTATTTTCGGAAAGCTGTTTGACGATAAGTAAATAATGTAGCCTTATCGCTATTCTAAATTGCTTTTTATCAATAGCTTGTTTTAAATAATATGCTACATCATGGTTCTCTAAATCTTCTTCAATTTTCTCTACTGCCTGTAAATTTAGCTCCTTAATTTTTCTCGACTTTGGCGTCATAATATTTTCATTGCCAAGAACAAAATATAAAATAGCAACAACTACTCCTATCAAAACAATGATCAAAAGCACACCAAATACATCAGAAAAATTAATACTGGGCGGGTTAATTGAATCCTTGTCTTTCTTTTTTTTCTCTTCCCTTTTCTCGAACACATCGTCTGAATAGTCAATATTGTCTCTAGCATCTACCAACTCCTCTTTGGGCACATAGGAATTCTCTTGGTTCTGCGCTACACTTTCTGTGCAGCATACAAACACCAATGTTAAATACAACAAATATTTTAGCTTGATATTCATACCTCTTTGACTATTCCTCTAATTTTATTATCAAAACTGATTTCATTAATACTTTTTTCCAGACTAAGCCCTTCACTTTCTTCTTTCAGCGAATAAAAGGCAAATGAATAACCTATTAGATTCAACACAAAGATTAAAACAAAATTGAAATGTGCGAAAAATAGCAGCATTGCATATACCAGCGCATTCAAATCTTTTTGGCTAAGCTCAAGATTCCAGCCCACCATACTAATCAAAAACCAAAACAAACTCGCCTGAATAAAAGTGTAGAAAAAAGCACCTAGTACCCAAAGAGAAAAACTCAATCCAATAACTTTAGAGAAATTAGAAAAATACATTTGCCATGCTTCTCCAAATGCCATAATAAAATTACGCTCTCCTCTAAATATTGAATACAACCAAAGAAATAAAAACGGAAATACAAATGGTATCAAAATAAAAAGAAGCCCACTGCCCCATGCAAGCAAACCTATAAATAATCCACAAACAACTAACAGACCTGCAAATATATTTACACTTTTGATAACACTGCTTTCAACAAGATCTACTCCTCCTATACTAATTGCTTTTCTTTCAAATAAAAGACACACAAAAAATGATATAATTAAAAACAATACTACGTTAAATGGTAAAAGCCATGGCTCATTAACGTTATAAAATAACTGCGGAATTTCCTCTAATTTATATAATGGATCTATAAAAAAATTTAAGACTGATGTAGGTTTGAAATTATATATTTCATACAAACTCACCTTCATTAAACTGGTATTCACCAAAGTAAACAATAGCGATAAAACGGCTATCAATAAACTTATTTTGCCTGCCAAAACTACATACATCAAAAAAGCCTCATTGAACAATTGGCCAGAATTTTTAATTTTTAAAAATTCAAAATTGTAATGATTTTCAGGCTGTAACTTTAGATGATCTATATTTTTCTTAGCCCCTTCCTTGTTCTTTTTTCTTGGGTAGAATAAAAAATACCAAAACACAAATCCAAAGCAAGCAATAATGAAAATTGCCCTTAAGATATTTGGCATTTCCGTATGTCTTGTTAAGTATCCCTCAATAAATCCTGCTAGGATAAAAATAGGTGTAATGCCTACCATGATTTTTAGCCCGCGTTTAGCTGAGATTTGAAACGCTTTAATTCTTGAATAGGTACCCGGAAAAACTAAGCCTTGCCCCATAGTAATCCCTGCTGCTCCTGCAATCACAATGGCCGAAATTTCCAAGGCTCCATGCATCCAAATCGTTAGAAAGGATTCTAACAAAAAACCTTGCTCATAAAAGAAATACTGAAAAGAGCCTACCATTACTCCATTGGAGACAAGAACTCCAATAGAACCAATAAGATAGAAAATTCCCATCAAGAAAGTCAAGAAAGCAACCATTAGATTATTGAATGTAATCCCTATACTCATCCCCAATTCCTTACTATCCTTATACACTCGCATGGGGTCTCCATCCTTTATATTATCTAATGTCATATCGACATAAAAATCCCCAAGGATGGTTCTTACAAATTCGGGATCCATTGCACTTGAAAAAGCACCGATAAGCATAGCACCTACAAATACAAAAAATGACAGTCGAAAAGCAGATCTACTTTCATATACAAGACGAGGAAGATCATCGGTCCAAAAAGAAATGATTTTGCTTTTTTTAGTCTTTTTATATGTATTTATCCTATTGTAGACATTTTTTGAAAGTGAATTGAGGTAGACCCGAACAGAACGATTGGGATAGAAGGTTCTCGCATAGCTCAAATCATCGGTGACTTGGATGTACACATCTTTTAACTGCTCAGGAGTAGCAAATTCTTGCTCAAGGATCAACTCAAATGAGTGCCATTTCTCTTTGTTTTGCTTTATAAACTGAGTCTCCTTCATACTAGTTAAATACAGTTAGCTCTTTCTTGTTGTTTTACTCTAAAATATGGCTTATACTTAGGAAATAATATGAAACCAGCTTTTAATTTAACAAAAGCCTCTATTATTAAGTATAGTAACGATTATAGCTTAATTTTGATGCGCTAATTTCCACATTAAGGACCGAATGGAAACCATCAATATCCGGACTACACAGAATGTTGTTATCAATTACGAGCTTGCTCCTTTGAGAGATCGTTTCGTAGGTTTACTTATTGATATTCTAGTCATTTTTGTAGTGCACATTTGCCTTGCCATATTCTCGTCTTACGTTTTTTCAAGTGAAAGCGAACTATTATCTGCTTTAATACAGTATTTTGGTGTAATTGCATTTTTCTTTTATACCCTAGCAATGGAAATTTTTAATAATGGCCAAACCCTCGGGAAACGTACCATGGGAACCAAGGTCCTCAAAATAGATGGGTCAGAACCCAGATTAAGCGACTTCTTGATCAGGGTTTTATTTCAAATGATCGATTTCCTCTTGAGTATGGGGGTACTCGGAGCCATCTTTATCGCTACCAGTAGCAACAGACAGAGAATGGGAGATAGAGCAGCAAATACAGTGGTCGTAAAGATGAACGTAAACAACATGTTTAACCTAAAAGACATTTTGAAAATTAGCACTATCGAAAACTATGAGCCTATCTTTCCAGATATAAAAAACATCAAAGAAAAAGACATGCTTGTAGTCAAAAATGCACTGCTCAGGCATCGAAACAATCCTAGCACAAACAATGTTGCTATGATCAATAAATTGACTAATAAAATGGTCCTCCTTTTAGAGATAAAAGACAAACCGAAAAATAACGTAGAATTTTTAAAAACGCTAATTAAAGACTACATCGTATTAACTCGATAATAAGAAAGATGGGAAGAAAGAGAAGAAAGAAAATCATCATTGAAGATTTAGAAGTTTTTGAACTTGCTGAAAAAGGAAGAGGTGTAGCAAAAGACCCTGAAGGGCGAATTGTATTTATCGAAAGAGTAGTCCCTGGAGACATTGTAGATGTGCAAGTTTCAAAGAAGAAAAAATCAATGCTTCAAGCATTTCCGATAAATTTCAAAAAAAAATCAGATCTACGCATAGAACCACTTTGCAAGCATTTTGAAGTCTGCGGCGGATGTACCATTCAAAATATACCTTACGTAAAACAAATAGAATTTAAAGACAACAATGTTATCCAGGTACTCAATAGGATAGGCAAAATTTATCCTGAAGAAGTAATTCCAATTCTTCCTGCTCCCGCAGTAGAATACTATCGAAACAAATTGGAATTTTCATTTTCCAATAAGCGTTGGCTCACAAATGAAGAAATGGATAGTGGAATCTCTAACCTTGAAGACGTACTTGGGTTTCATAGAGCTGGAGCATTTGACAAAATTTTAAATATAGATAAATGCCATCTTCAAGGAGGAATCTCTAATCAACTTAGAAATTCTATTAAACGCATAGGGATTGAATTTGGACTTACTTTTTACGATGCTAGAACCCAAGAAGGAGAACTTAGAAACATCATTGTAAAAACCAGCTCCCTTGATCAATGCATGCTGATACTTAGTATCAACCTAAAAGATGAAACCAAGATAAAGGAGTTCTTAGATGTAGTAATCCAGGAGAATCCAGAACTGACCTCCGTATTTTATTGCATCAATGATAAAAAGAATGACTTTATCCTTGACCTAGAAATGAAGTTAGCACATGGTAAACCATACATCGAAGAAGTGCTAAGGGATGTTACATTTCGTATAGGACCGAAGTCTTTCTTTCAAACCAATCCTGCACAAGCTACAAGACTTTTTGAAGTAGTAGAATCATTTGCTGGCCTGACCGGTAATGAAAATGTCTACGATCTATATACTGGTATTGGCAGTATTGCATTATTCATTGCAAAAAACTGCAAACAAGTAGTTGGTATTGAAGAAATAGAATCTGCGATAGAAGATGCAAAAGAAAACATGGAGCGCAACAATATCTCCAACACCGTTTTTTATGCAGGTGACGTTAAAGATATACTTACCAAAGAATTTGCAACGCAGCATGGCAAACCAGATATATTAATTACAGACCCACCACGTGCCGGAATGCATGCAAAGGTGGTCGATATGCTATTACAATTAAAAGTACCAAAAATCGTGTATGTAAGTTGCAATCCTGCGACCCAAGCAAGAGATTTGGCCTTACTTTCAGAATTATACTCAGTAAAAAAATCGCAAGCGGTGGATATGTTTCCCCATACCCATCACATCGAAAATGTAGCACTCTTGACTTTGAAATAATGGATACAGAAAGAAGATTAAATAAAATCAAAAAAGAATTGCAAAGTGTTTCGCGCTTGATGGAAAAGGCAAGTGACGAAATTTTCAACCAGGATATTTCTAAGTATCCCATTTTTGTAATCGCTCAACAAGAAGTTAGTGTTGGCATCTTGTTAGCAACGGCAGAACAAATTAAAAGTAAGTGGAATTTGTATATCTCTACACTAGAAGAATTTTCCACCAAGAAACTAATAAGACAGGAAAGGATCAATGAGTTTAGGAAAATTTATAAAGACCCAGCAGACTATTACTGTGTTTTTGTGATTGAGGATTTAGGCTCGAAATTTGTATTTATACCCATAGAATAGCACAAAACACCTATATTTATTAGGTTTTTAGCGCTTTTCTTAATGAGTTCGCCCCAATAAAAATTGTACATAGTGAGCAGTTCAGAATATCAACCTATATTGGTAGCAGAAAGTAGTGAAAATAATACATCGAATTTGTCTAATAGCGAGATAAATAAAATTCTGCTAATCGAAGATAATGCCGCTGATGCCAGAATGGTAGAGCTCCTACTGGTAGAGTCAGGCATGAATCACTGCGAACTTATTGTTAGAAACTCTCTAAACTCTGGTCTCAAAGCACTAGAAGAAAGTGATGACTACGCAGCTATTCTACTCGATTTAAGTTTACCTGATAGTATTGGCTTTGATACGCTTAGCACAGTGCTAAAGCAATTTCCAAATAACAATGTCATTGTACTTACTGGTCATCAAGAACACCAGCTAGGATTAAAGGCCTTAAAAATGGGTGCGCAAGATTTCCTTACTAAGGGAGATTATGACGCCGGCGTTTTCTTGAAAACAATACGCTTTTCTATTGAGAGAAAAAAGTATCTCAAGAAAATCGAGGAAGCTCAAACCAGGTATCAAAACATCTTTACCAATTCTAAGGATGCCATATATGTTTGCAACTACGAAGGCAAACTAGTTGATTTTAACAAATCGACTTCGGTAATAACCGGATATGACAACAGTGAATTATTCGGACTCCCAATAGAAGCTTTATTTGAAAATAGAAACTTTTGGGATGCCTTCCAAGAGCGCGTTTTCCAAAGCAAGTTTGTAGTAGAAGAAGAAGTGAATATCGTTTGCAAGGACGAAACAATACGTAATTGTATCATCTCTGCTGGACAATTAGTTTACGGAAACTTTATAGGTATCAATGGCTTCATCAGAGATATCACCGAAAGAAAGCAAGCAGAAAAATTAAGACAAGACAGAAAAGTAGCTGATCAAACTTCAAAACTAAAGGAGCAGTTTATTGCAAGTGTTAGTCACGAGATGAGAACACCAATGAATGCCATTTTAGGAATGAGTAACTTGGTATTAAAAACCGAGTTAGACGAAGAGCAATTCAATTACGTCAAAAATATAAAGAACTCTTCTGAGATACTTCTTGGAATAGTAAATGACATACTCGAAATTTCATCTATCCAAGCAGGAAAGGTGAAGTTCAACTATGCAAACTTTGATTTCCATTCTTTAATGGAAAACATGATCAATGTAATGCAATACAAGGTTGATGAAAAAAACCTCAAACTTGTACTCAATTTAGATCCATCTATTCCTCAATACCTTGAAGGAGACCAACTTCGACTAAATCAAATCTTATACAACTTAGTCGGTAATGCCATTAAATTTACAGACAATGGAGAGGTCACTATTACCGTTTCTGTTGTTAATGAAGGGCATGGTAGTTGGCACATTCAATTTGAAGTTCAGGATACTGGAATCGGGATTCCTGATGATAAAATTGGAGTGATCTTTGAAACATTTACTCGTATTCGATCAAAGGATAGAATATTTGAAGGTACTGGTTTAGGGCTATCTATAGCTAAAAATCTTATAGAATATCAAGGCGGTAAAATATGGGTTTCGAGTGAACATGGTGTTGGATCCAAGTTTAGTTTTGATCTCATCTTTGAAGAAGGTGTAGAACCTGAAACAGATAAACCTGATGATGAAGATTTTGATCCAAATACAAGATTTGATCTTTTGCTTTGCGAAGATCACATGATCAACAGAATCGTAGCGACCAAAACATTGCTGAAGCAGTTCCCGAATATCAACTTAGTTGTTGCCGAAAATGGAAAACTAGGTGTAGAAAAATTGAAGGAAGCTGATTTTGACATCATATTGATGGACATACAAATGCCTATCATGGATGGATATGAAGCAACGCAATACATTAGAAATAATATGGAGCCCGAAAAGGCTCAACTACCGATACTGGCTATGACTGCTCACGCAAACATAGCAGAAGATGATAAATTCAAAGATTACGGTATGGATGATTATGTTTTAAAACCATTCAAACCAGAAAGACTGTTTAGCAAGATAGGTCATTACGTGACCTTGAAAAGAAGTAACAAACACAGATCCAATACATAGACACAACAAATTATGAGTCCACTCCGCTAGTTTCCGAAGTGAACTCAATTTTTAAATTATAAATTCCATTCAACATGGTGAGTAATAATGCATATCAATTCATCAATTTAGATTACCTAGAGCTCATGTCAGATGGCGACGACAGCATGAAAAAAGTACTTTTGGAAATGCTAATCGAAGAACTGCCAGATGAAATAGTGAAAATGAGATCTCTAGAACAGGCCTCCAATTGGGCTGAACTTTCGTCTGTTAGCCACAAAATGAAGTCAACGCTTTCGTATGTAGGTAATGACACCATGACTGAAGCCAACAAGACCATTGAAAAGTACACTAAGGAAGATACTGGCTTAAATGATGTGCCTAGCTTAATGGATACGCTGGAAACTAACCTAGATAGGGTAATGACAGAGTTAAAAATTGAGCTAACCCGTTTATAATTAGCCAAATTAAATAAAATCTTATACCTTTAAAAAAATAAGTAAAGGTATGAGGATTCTTGTATGTGAGGATGAAGAAATTCTACTTACATCTTTAGAGTTTAGGTTAAGAAAAAACGGCTTCTCTGTGATAACCGCCAAAGATGGTAAGGAAGCGCTGCAAATGGTAGAGGATGAAAAGCCTGACTTGCTAGTAGCAGATGTCATGATGCCGCATCTTACAGGCCTACAATTGGTGGACTATATGCGAAACGATCTAGACCTTGACACCCCAGTTATCATCATTTCTGCATTGGAAGAAGAAGAAACCGTCCTAGAGGCATTTAGATGTGGAGCAAATGATTTTATTTCTAAGCCTTTTAAGCCAACAGAACTGGTTTTGAGAATCAAAAAAATATTTCAAGAACGACAGTTAGCGAATAGCTAATCTATCAATTTCTAATACATTATTATGAAAGGAATTATTCTTGCCGGAGGACTCGGCACCAGACTTTACCCATTGACAATGGCGGTAAGTAAGCAACTGATGCCCGTCTATGATAAGCCTATGATATACTATCCGCTATCTACATTATTGATGGCTGGGATCAAAGACATCTTGGTTATTTCAACGCCTCAAGATTTACCAAATTTTGAAAAGCTGCTTGGTGACGGTCATGAAATAGGATGCAATATTCAATACAAAGAACAGCCTAATCCAAATGGACTTGCGCAAGCTTTCGTATTGGGTGAAGAATTTATTGGCAACGACTCTGCAGCCTTGGTGCTTGGGGATAATATTTTTTATGGTAATGGCCTCAGCAAGTTATTGCAAGAAAGCGCAAACCCAGATGGCGGTATTGTATTCGCCTATCAAGTATCAGATCCGGAGCGGTATGGTGTAGTTGAGTTTGACGACAACAAAGAAGCGCTTTCAATAGAAGAAAAGCCAGCTAATCCAAAATCAAATTTTGCGGTTCCTGGATTATACTTTTATGACAACTCTGTAATTGAAGTTGCTAAAAATCTAGAACCTTCTCCAAGAGGAGAATACGAAATCACTGATGTAAATAAGCACTACTTAGAAGCGGGTAAACTGAAAGTAGGTGTACTAAGCAGAGGGGTGGCTTGGCTGGATACCGGTACACACAAATCATTGATCCAAGCAGGACAATTCATCGAAGTCATCGAAGAACGTCAAGGATTGAAAATAGGATGCATCGAAGAGATCGCCTACAAAATGGGATTCATAGATGCTGAGCAATTAGAAAAATTGGGCAACAAGTATATCAAGAGTGGGTATGGCCAATACTTACTCAACTTGCTTAAGCAAAATGACACTTTGATGGTGTAAGCACTTTCAGTGATAAAAGAAAAAGGGTAGTCAGCGAATGCTGACTACCCTTTTTTTATTTTCTATATTTTTCGCGAAACCGAATAGGTGGAGCTCGACAAATGGAATGCGTAGAGACAAGCGGTAGTAGCGGTATCCAATGATGCACTGGATACGGGCGGGCCCATTGGATAATAGCGAATGACGCGGTCACGTCGGAGAGACAATGGCATCGCCTTGTCTCGAAGATCGTGATGGCCCCAAAAAATATTAATTCTCCGAAACCCTCTTGATTGACCCCGCACTATTGGTACTGATATCCATCATTTGTGCGCTACCGATATATCGGAGAGAGGCGCTGCTCGAAAGATTAGCTTTCAAAATCGTATCTGTTTTTACCGTCGCACTTGCGGCACTACTCATCCTGAATGTTGACTTATCAATCTCCGCCCCAGTGGCGTCAAGGCTACCAGAACTCGAAGCGTTTAATACTAGCGAATTGATATCGCCACTCATCTTGATCGACCCTGCACTAGTCGCTCTCGCTTCTACATTATCGCTTACCACATCTATTTCTATCCTCCCTGCACTATTTGTATTAAGCTTGATACTCGGTGTAGAAAATTGGCCTTCTGCGATCACCCTTGCGCCACTACTTGCAGTAACACTTTTTAAGCTAGGACATCGTAGCGTATAATTAACAGGGCAAGGTGTGTACTCCCCTCTATCAAAACCCAACCTAAGAATCCCATCATCAACATGGTGATTCAAAAATGGAACTACCTCTTCCGTGCTCTCTACCTCTACACTAAAATCACCTTTCAGTACCGTAACACGAATATTGCTGCTGGCTTCGATTCCGTCAAAAGTAAAATCCAGTTGGCTCTTTTTTCTTGGCAACTCATTGCAATCACCATCCGTCAAAAATACGGTTTGAGACCTTGTAAAGGCTGCCAATGCGATTCCCGCAATCAACAGAAAAGCTAAACCACCTAATAAAATTTTGTTACTTGTTTTCATCGTATCTAGATTTACGCCTTTTGAAATTTAATTGGATTTACTTTTAGTATAGTTTTCATAGATCTGCTGCAAATCTTCAAACTTGATGTTCAACAAGTCCATGTTCTTAAAGAATTGGGGTAAGTACTGTTCTATAAAAGCTTGTTTTTTCATCTCTCTGGTTTTGTGAAGCGCTGTCTCGGATATAAAGTAGCCGATGCCTCGTTTGTTAAAAATGATGTCTTGTTCTTGTAGATATGTGTAGGTGCGCATAACGGTATTGGGATTGACTGCGATACTGGTAGCCATCTCTCTTACAGAAAGTACCTTGTCTCCAGCTTGCAACTGTCCCGCAAGAATCTGTTCGGATATATGATCCGCGATCTGCATATATATAGTTTGACTTTTAGTGAAATCCATAATCTATACTTCTGTTTCTTTGAGTTTAAAATAACTATAAGTCAACATCCAAAGCGGAAAAACGACCCAGAGCATGATCTTGCCAAGGCCCATCAAGAAGGCTCCTCCAGATTCTCCAATCATCGGACCTATTTTATTGCCATTGACATGCATACCCTCAGCCCATATATCATAAAAAAACAAACTACCTATACCTGCAATCAAGCCCAATAAAGTAAAGAAAATAAATCCTTGAGCTACTGCTGTTTTGAAGTATGAAAACTTGCGGAAGTACACCGCCCCTGCCAGATAAATAGTGTGCAAGGCCAAATAGAGTTTGCTAAAAAACCATGGACTGTAAAGATCCATTTCTATTCTGCTTTCAAACGGATTAAAAACTCCTCCTTTGATTCCAAACAAGCTTCCAGTCACGACATCGGAAAAAAGCCAAAAAATAATATAAAAAATATTGAAAGCAACTACATAAAATATTCCTGTGATCAACCACTTGCTAATTAACTTTTCTAAACTAGAAGCGGGTATACTCAAGTAGTGATGCGCAGAAGACTTATTGTTCAATTCATTGAAGGAAGCTGACGTAAAAACAGTACCCAGAGTCAATAATGTAAGGACGTAAAATATAACTTGATTGCCCGGTAGATCATTTACCTGATCTGAATCTTCAGCCATTAATAAATTGAATATCAACAAAAACACAAATACGCCCGCCACGATAATCCAAGGGGCACGTCGTTGGTAAAAAATTTCTTTCTTGATCAATAAGCCGACTCGACTCAGATCGAATGCTTTAATTTGATTCATGGTATATTTCTTTTTGGAATAGCTTATTAATATTTTCTTGATTCAGAATGATGGTGTTGAACAGGGATTCCATATCTATTTCAGATTCTCTTCCTGTAGTGTTAGGTCGTACTGTTTTATATCCGCCAGGTATACGTTCACTATACAGCGCACCTTGAGGCTCGCCCAATCCCTGCTCCAAATCAAATGAAAGTTTCTTAGAAATATTTTCCACACTTTCATTGAATAGCACTTTGCCATTTTCTAAAATAATTATCGGGTCGATCAGGTTGGCAACATCCTTTACCTGATGCGTAGATATGATAAACAAGCGTTCATCCGAGATTGCATTGGCAATCATTTTTCTAAACAGCGCCTTAGAAGGAATGTCCAATCCGTTGGTAGGTTCATCCAATATCAACAGTCGACTATTGCATGCCATCCCAAAACTCAGCATCACCTTTTTCTTTTGGCCATGGCTCAGATTATTGATTTTGCGCTCCTTATCGATACCAAACTCTTTCAGAAAATAATCAAACTGTTCACCAGAAAACTTAGGATAAAATGGAGAATAAAATTGTTCATATGCTTTGATTTTGATTTCAGGTAAGTAAAGCTCTTCTTGCACATAGTAGATATCTGCCAGCATACCCGGATGCCTATCCGAGGGCGTGTAGTCCATCACTTCCGCAGTCCCCTCATCTGGAAATACCAATCCAGATATGAGTTTGAGCAAAGTCGTTTTGCCTGCGCCATTTTTACCGAGCAGACCATATATTTGCCCCTGCCCTGCTTCCATTTGCAGATCCAAGCGGTCAAAAAGCATATCGCCCTTCTTCCTATTAAATAGTCCACTCTTGTATGCAAAAGTGATGTCAGATAAGTTGATCATATTAGACTTTTTAGGTGTTACGGTGTACTACTTAACTAGTACACTACAAATGTAGGCTAATATTTAGCTTATTTGCAAACTTTTTTTGTTAAAATTTGAGATTTTTAGGAATTGTGGGGTTTCTATAGAAAATTCGTGATTTTTCTCTAGAAAGGTCTTGCTCCTTAGGAATATTCTTGGTTGGGGCCATGCTGATGCCCCGCTGGTGTTCCGAAAAAAATCGGAACACCAGCGGGGCACAGCACCTCGTCGTACGCTCTTATCCAATGGGCTTTGCACACGTGGCCGCCCGCATCCATCCGCAAGCAGAGAAAATTCGTGAATTTTCTCTGCGCAGCGCGCATGGCCACCCACGCCCACCCGTATTGGATACCGCTTCCACCGCTTGTCCTGACGCACTCCGTGCTCTATGCATTTTTGCCTTCGGCAAAAAATGCTCGCATGATATTTATCGAAGAGAATTTAAGAAAACAGAAAATAATTAATCTAGCAAGTGAAAAGAAACATTGACACTCGCTTGGACTTTTATTTCTCCCACTTCGAAAGAAGCTCTTCCTCCTTGAGCGTCATTTGTGCTTGCTGTGCGATTATTATTATATCCGGTATTATTCACTGATTGATTTTGCATGGCAGAAACTAGTTTTGCTTTACCGATTTTTTGGCCTAGCGCACTTGCCATATTACTTGCGGTTTCGCGTGCCTTACTAAGTGCTTCTATCTTTGCCGCTTTCAGTACCATTTCATATTCACTACTCTTAAAGTGTGGCCCATCTATATTCTCGATGTCCATCTCTAAAAGTTCATCTATCAAATCATCATATGCATTTAGATCTTTTAGACAAACGTAAATAACTTGTGTTGCATTAAACCCATCGTACACATTTTGACTAATTTTATTCCTGAGAAAATTTTTAGAAACAGACATGCGCCTTGTTTGTATAAATCGTTTTGGAATATTTCTTTTTTCTAAAACGGCAAAAACAGATTCTGCAATTTTCCTATTCTCGTCTCTGGCATCCTTGATGAGATTTTCTGTAGTTTTAATTTTTAAGGTAAAATGTATTTCGTCAACCTTAGCATAGGCCACTACAGTTTCATTTACTTCGATTAGTGGAAGATCTAAAGTTTGAGCAAAAACATTACTGAGCCAAATGACGGCGAGCAAAGTAGTTAGCAATTTCATTGTGAAAATTTTTGTGTTGATAATAGGCAAGATACACACTTGATATCCAATGTAATAAACTAATATTTAAGTCTATTTATTATGTTATCAGCGCTCATTCGGTAAAACACAAAGGAGACAAAGGACAGATAGAGAGCAAAGTAAATTCTCTTATATGATTCTTATATTGCCCTTAAATACCTTATATGGTTCAAAAAATAAAGGAAACAAAGAGCACATAGACCTACATACTCTATCGAGTCGAACTCTACTCTACCGTAATAGTAATATAATTGTGAATAGAAACCCATCTATCAGTTTGATCTATTCGGCGATCATCAACAGCGCTAAACTTTAGTACATAAGTACCTGGTTGATCAAAACGTACAGCGGTACTATTGGAAGTTGGATTTGAAAAAACGGCTCTGCCCGGTCCAGATAATTTTTCCCAGTCGCTCTTTAGGTCCAATACATTTCCCTCTAGCGTAACCTCACTTGTCAATTGAACTGTATTACCTACAGTAGTAAAGTAGTTGTCCGCTACAGACAAAACGTTGTAACCAATATCTGTAGAAATAGCACCATTAGAATTCCTAGTAGCTGGCATAAAATTGCGGATAGAATCGTATCGTTTTATTTGATAGTCCGGCGTCTCGTGAACCGTTTCTCTTGAATGCATAATAATCTTCGGCCCTCCTATCAGCAGGTTATTTGCTGCCATACCTGTGCCTGGAGGACACACATGATCTTCGTAACTCAAGAATAGAACTGAAGGACCACGGTAGCGTTTTGCAAAATTGACCGCATCATAATATCGAATCGCATCAGATGTATTTTGTTCATGCGCTGGAGTACCTACAGTGGTACGCGACTTGAATAGAAAATATGGATGTCCGCTGGTGCGATCATATCGTAGACCATTATGCTGACAAAGCGCAGGCACACTATGAACCATCATCTTGATTCTTTGATCTAGGCCAGCCATAATGAGCGACAAACCACCACCTTGACTAATCCCCATGACTCCTAAATTTTGTTTATCAAAATCATCTCTTGTAAATAAATAATCGATAGCTCTGACCCCTCCAAGAAGACCATATCTATAATAATTTCCTGTTTTAGAAGATATGTCATCAGGCATATATCGATCTGGATCACCTTCCTCAGGATCGGCATTATGAATACTAAGCGTAATTATAATCGCATTTATTTGTGCCGATTCGTTGGTTCCTGCAATCACATGATTTGCCCCTCCACCAAATGAAGGCATCACTAAAAAAGCTGGAAATGGCCCTTCTCCTCTGGGTATGGTGACATATCCATACACTTTGCGCCCATCAATATGATCTAAAACCAACTTATAAGAATCATTAAAATTGGTAGAGGTGTGTGGTATAAGCTCAGGATTAGACTCAACTGTCCGCATTTCGGCCTTTTGCGCTTCCCAAAAAGCATCAAAATCGGCCGGCTCTCGTTCAATAGGTTTGATCTGAAAAGGTGAAAAAGCCACACCTGCTCTATCGGAAGACTCGGCTTGATTGACGTAGCAAATCAAAAAAGCAGGCTCATCATGTGAAAAAGGAATATTATAAGTCTGACCTGCTTCCAAAAAGAAGGTTCCCTTTTCTATAATGGGGGCATGATTATCTTCTCTGATAATAAAGCTAACCTCTCCTGACTCACTAGATGTCACTTGAAAATTCATCACCTCGCCTACTTCATAGGTAGCTTGGTCACGGTCAGCCTTAACAACTACCTGTGCTTGTACACAGATTGTCAAGGACAAGAACATTATAAAAAATAATGATATGACTAAGTTGATTTTGCTCACCAGGATAATTTGTTCAAATGTATAAAAAATAATTTTACCGTTTTAGGGATTTGTATATGTCTTGTCTGCAATTATTATTTAACTAACTCAAATAAAATCAACATTTTAAATCAAAAAAGGTACTTTTACGTACCCATGTACATCATGTTTAATCGAGTAAGCAAAATACCAGTTTTGGCACTTCTTGTGCTAATCCTTTCAGCGACATCTCTGAAGGCCCAATCGGGCATATTGTGGTCACAAACTTATGGTGGCGAACAAGATGAAACCTTCCAAAACATAGTAGAAACAGATGATCTAGGAGCCCAAGTTATTGGCTTTGGCCAGTCTAATGTCGGAACTATAAAAAGCGGACAAGGGCTATATGACATCATTATCTGCGAGATGGCCGAAAATGGGGACCTCAATTGGACCAGCAGCATTGGAGGAAGTGCTCACGATTTAGGTAAATCCATACTACTTGACAATGAAAAGACCTTTATTGGTGGCTTGACCTACTCCAACGATTTGGATGGCAATATTCATCTTGGGGCAGGAGATATTTTATTCGGTGATCTAAACGAAGATCATCAGCTTTCCCAGTCAAAATTTTTAGGTGGAAATAAACTGGACAATATTGTTGCCATTGCACTACAAAAAGATGGTTCACTGATCATAGTCGCAAACACCAACTCTACAGATGTCGCCCAAATAGGTATTGGTGGGGCCACTGATATCTATATCTGCAATCTAACAAAAGATGGTACGCTGATTTGGGAGAACACCATCGGCAGCAGTGGTGTAGACAAGGCTACAGACTTTGCTATCAATAAAAAAGGAGAAATAATTATAACGGGATTTACTTTTTCGGACAACTTTCTTGAATTTAGAAAAGGGATAAAGGATGGCTTTGTACTATGCCTAAATGACAAAGGAGAACAACAATGGGGAAGGCGCTTCACAAATGGCAATTATTCAAATTTTGTAGCGATTGACCTAGATCGCATAGACAATATTTTACTTGCCGGTGTCCAAGGAAAAATCAACGACACCAACTCGGGGATCAATGGTGTCTACAATGAAGACGTATGGGCTTTAAAGTTAGCTAGCAATGGATCAGAAATTTGGCGAAACCAATTTGGCGGAAGCGCTAATGACTTCGCTACGGATATAGTAGCTTCTCATGATGGAGGTATGCTGATCGTAGGGCACACCGTTTCATACGATGGAATAGTCAGAACCAACTATGGAAACAAAGACGCCTTCGCTACAAAACTAAATGCAGATGGCGTCCAAGAATGGTCTCAAAACTATGGGGGCAGTAAAGACGATCAAATACTTGCCGTGACGCAGGATAGACAGGGCCATTATTGGCTAACCGGACAAACTGCTTCTGATGACATTGATCTAAATGAAAATAATGGTGGAAGCGATGCTTGGATACTCAAACTAGAAGGAGAAGAGCCTACTTTACAACTTATCGTAGCATCCAGTTTTGAAGTATGCAGTGGAGAATCTTTAGACATTGATGTTGAAATCCCATTTTGCGAATGCGAATATAGATGGTCTGATGGATTTGTTGGTGCGCAAAGAACGGCCACCTATGATGATAACACTTCACTTACTATAACTGTTACTGACGAAAATAATAATCAAGCGAGTGGTGAAATAGAAATCATAGTTCATCCAAAACCTGAATTTGAATTGACTGCAACACATCTAAGCTGCATCGACAATATAGATGGAGAAATAAGCGCTGAAGTATTAGAAGGAACAGCACCATTTGAATTTGAATGGAGCAATGGAGAGACAGCAGATGTACTGACAGGGCTAGAGGCAGGGCTCTATACTTTAACCGTAACTGACGCAAATGGCTGCTCTGCATTATTAGACGCTGAAATAGATGCTCCGCAAACATTTCAAGTTACTGCCACCATAGAATCAGCAGTTTGTAATGCTAACTCAGGTAACATTTCTCTAATTTTAGAAGGAGGCAATGCACCATTTGAATTTGAATGGAGCAACGGAACAACTACAGAGAGCAATGAAAATCTATTACCTGGCGAGTACATCGTTAATGTCATAGATGCGAATGGTTGTTCAATAGAAGAGACATTTATTGTTGAGAATGACGATTTTGATTTTGATCTAGAATTTGAAATATTAGACAATCTATGTCATGAAGGATCGCAAGGTTCAATAAGTATTTTGAATATGGAAGGGCTCGAAGATTTAAATTGGAGCACCGGGGCTACTAGTGCAAACTTAAATGATTTAAGTGCCGGAGAATACACCTTAGAATATACAACTATTGAAGGGTGTTCAGGTACGCAAACCTTTATCATTTCGGAGCCAAGACTTTTAGAAGTTACGCCAATTGCTACGGACAACGCTTGTTCTGGAAACAATAGTGGAAGCATAGGTCTAGAACTTCGTGGCGGCACACCTCCATATGATTTCAACTGGAGTACGGGAGCTACTTCTCCATTTATTACAGAACTTGCTGCGGGAGAATACTTAGTTACAATTACGGATTCGAATGCTTGCCAGATAGAAGAAAGCATAGCTATCGAAAACGGTGATTTTGAATTTGAACTTCAATTTGAAATCACTAACAATCTTTGCTACCAAGGTGCAGGAGGATCTATATCTATCTTGAACGGATCTGAACTAGACCAACTGATATGGAATACTGGAGACGAAGGTGCTTCCTTAAATTCTTTAGCAGCTGGAGAGTACACTTTAGAATACACCACTCTTGATGGTTGCTCAGCTACACAGTCATTTGAAATTTCAGAACCAACTGTTTTTGAAGCAACTGCTAACTCAAATAATAATATTTGTGCAGGAGAGAATAATGGATTTATTGAGCTAGAAATCAGAGGAGGAATACCGCCATATAAATTTGAATGGAGCAATGGTGCTGACACACCATTCATCACTTCATTAGCAGAAGGTGAATACTCGGTAACGCTTACTGATGTAAATGATTGCTCTTTTATACTAAGCACTCAAATAGAATCCCCGACGGCTTTAGAAATAGTGGATACTAATCTAAGCAATGAAACCTGCAGGGAAGCAAGAGATGGCACTATTAGTTTTGATATCGAAGGGGGAACTGGCACTTATATGTATGAGTGGAGTAACGGAAGTAATGCTTCTAGTTTAGACAACTTATCAGAAGGCACTTATAGTGTGACCATAACTGATGAAAATGGCTGCACCATAATTGGCGAAGCTGAAATTGAAGAAGCAGATGAATTTCCAATCGTAAATTCCGAACTTATAGATCCAACTTGTTATGGAGAAACCAATGGCTTTATCATTCTTAGTCCAGGCAACATAAATAATGTACTAAGTTACTTATGGCCAGATAACTTTACAGGTAATCAAAGAAATGACTTGGCAGCAGGCGATTATGAAGTCACGGTAAGCACTAGTAGTGGTTGCGAAAAAGTATTAGAACTCACATTAGACTCCCCTCTTGAGATTCAAATCGATCTAGAAACTATTAATATTTCTTGCTTTGACGAGCAGGATGCGAGTATTGACGTGAGTGTATCGGGTGGCAAAACCCCTTATGTGATTGAATTAAACGGGCCCAACAGTTTTACAAATTCAATATTAAATAATCAATCTGTGGGTAATCTCTCAGCGGGTGAATACACCATAAATACCGTAGACGCAAATGGTTGCATTCAAGAAAATACAATCATCATAAATGAGCCTCAAGCTATCATAATTCAAGGTGTCGTTTCTGACGCCTCATGCTTTGGGGAGACAGACGGAGCGATTGAAACCATTGTAAGTGGGGGTACTGGAGAATACGACTATTTTTGGGGAGGTGAGCTTTTTGATAATTTCATTGAAGAAGTACCAGCTGGTATTTACTTAGTTGAGGTGAACGACGAAAACGGATGCTTTCAAGAAAGAACTTTTCAAATAAATCAGCCGGACAGAATTTTTGTTGAGAACAGTATCGTTCACCCAAGTTCAGATCTAGACGATGATGGCAGTATCGAATTAATAATAACTGGAGGAACAGCTCCATACGAAGTCGTTTGGAATAATGGAGACGAAGGGATGATAATAAATGACCTAGGTAGAGGGCTTTATCAGTTTACTTGCACAGACGCCAATGGCTGCCAATTCACCGATAACATACTCTTGGAATCCACTACCAGCACAAGCCAGTTAAGGCCTTTTGAAGCATTAAACATCTACCCTAATCCAGCTGATAATCTTTTATACATTTCTATGGAAGGTAATCATCAAGATGTTCAGCTTAGACTTATCAATGCCCTTGGCCAGATCATATACCAAGAGCAAACTTCTCTTTGGAATAGCAATCTAAAATCTATTGATGTTTCGCAGATTCCAACAGGCTTGTACCACCTCTATTTGGCCAATCAAAAAAATCAAAGCAGCTACAAAGTTGTTATAAGTCACAACTAGTTTTATTAGACTTTAAAATTCTAAACCTATATTTGTTGCATGACAGCAAATCAGACTTTGGGAAGAAAACTCTACGAGGTACATCCACAGTACAAGGAAGAGTCACTAAATCATCGCAGATTTAAACACCAAGACATACTTCCCCTTCTTGAACACTGTAAGGAAAAAGGCGCTACTATAAGCACCCTTGGGCACAGTATTGAAGATAGATCTATCCATGAAGTAAAGATGGGTTCTGGCTCAAAGAATGTCATGTTATGGACTCAGATGCATGGAGATGAACCCACTTCTACAATGGCCGTTTTTGACATGCTACACTTTCTCCTTGCTAAAGATGAAGCACTCAAAAATGTAAGAGAAACCATTTTAAACAATCTCGAATTGTGCTTTATCCCCATGTTGAATCCTGATGGGGTGGAAAGATTTCAGAGAAGAAATGCCGCAGAGATTGACCTAAATCGTGATGCCTTAAAGCTAGCTTGTCCTGAATCCAGAATTCTAAAGGCTGCACATCAAAAGAACAAACCTATATTTGGCTTCAACCTTCACGACCAAAGCAAGTACTACAATGTGCCCGGCACTAATCAAACGGCTAGTCACTCCTTCTTAGCCCCAGCCTACGATTATGATAAAAACATCAATACGGTTAGAAAGGCTGCGATGCAGGGAATCGCACTGATGCAAGAGATCTTAGATGAATTGCATCCAAATCAATCGGGAAGATATAATGATGATTTTGAACCCCGTGCTTTTGGAGACAATATTCAAAGCTGGGGGACTAGTACCATATTAGTTGAAGCTGGCGGCCTACGAAATGATCCAGAAAAACAAGAGATCAGAAGACTACACTTTTCGATCCTTTTAAGTTTGCTTTACAATATCGCTGTAGACGGAGTAAAAGACAATGAAGTAGATCAGTATTGGGCAATCCCTGAAAATGATCGAAAATTGAATGATCTTATCATCAGGGGCGTCCAATTCCCATCGATTGATCATCCAATCGACATCTCGATCAATAAGGAAGAAGTAGATTCAGAAGATGGGAAATCATTTTATTTGGAAGGCCTTATCGAAGACCTTGGTGATCTTTCTACCTTCTTTGGCTATGAAGAGTTTGATGCAAATGGATTAACTTATGAAGCTGCCAAGATTTATGACTATAGCTTAGTAAGTGGCCCTATCATGGAGGGAATAAATCCAAAGGAGTACCTAAAGGAAGGAATTGGTGTGTTAGAAATGGACAATTTTGACCTAAAGCTCAAATTAAAATCCATCCCATTTTTAATTGTGGACAAGAATGAAAACCTTGATTTTAGCCTAAAACCGGGTAATAAATGTGCCTTTTTCTTGAAAGACGAAGTGGGTATTAAATTTGCAGTCATAAATGGTAATGTAATACCGCTTTAGAGTGCATTTATGACTCTATTTTTACGGTATATATAGCATTTTACACCATTGTTTTATAGATTTGTGAAAATTTTCAAAATGGACGGTCAAGTTAAAGAAACATCATCATCAGACTACATCATGTTTGTGGTTTCACTAATTGCTTTCATTGGCTTATTGATATTTGCCAATGAGTGGTTCTGGTTAGCAATGCCTACTTTACTTACTTCTTTAGTAAAGATCTTTAAGGTTATCTAGGATTAACCTAAATCTTCTGAATAGTACTTAGTATCAATATTCTTTAGACTTTTGACCGCATAGGTGATTTGACCTATATGGTAAGAAAAGTGCTCTATTACGTGCACGATAATGCTCAAGCCTGTTTCATTGTACACCTGTACCGGATATGTCCTAGCAAGATCTTCTAAGTTCACTCTATCAACAACAGCTTGCGCATCAATAATAGTCAGTTTGATCTTCTCCGAAAGTAGTGCTTTAGAAATTCCTCCTTCTGTGCTAAACTCTACATCTCTCTGTCTCACATCTTCTTGCTGACCCAACCCGGCACAAATCCACTGTCGTACATTACCACTTAGGTGGAGAATCAAATTTCCAATACTAACCGTATTTTCATTTGGTCTTTGCCAAACTTCTTCTTCAGTGAGAAAAGCGAGGCACTTTATTATTCTATCGTAGCCCTCTTCGTATATCCGGCGTTCAAATTCAGATTTGATTTCACTTAATACAATTGACTCGGAACTCATAGGCTGATTGGTTTTTCAAATGTTGTGGTATTTCCTAGGGCATCACTAACTATTAACTTAAAGGTATGCTTGCCCGCTTTTAATTTCTCATCTATGCGATAAGTAATGGTTTCGTTTTTACCGTTGTAGGTCATCAATACCCATTGATCATCTATGTATCCTTGATAGCTCATCCCCTTACCTCCTTTACCTACATCATAATTGTCTTCTATCTTGAAAGAGATTGATCTATAGCCATTAAGTATAGATCGGAATTTGACGGGATTTATGGTTGGGGGCACGGTATCCAACATAATACAAAAATTCCCCAGTTGACTCGTTTTGGTTTTTAACATATCTCCCTCCCAAGTACCACCACAGTTCACAAAGTTATTATCCTTTCCGCAGTAGCCTATGAATGCCTTTGATTTGAACTCTCCCAATGGGGAATTTGGCCTAATAGACAAATCAAAATATTTGTGCATAGGTGTTGTGTATTCGTCCAGATGATAAATTGGGGATTGGACATTATAAGAATTCTCCTCCGAAGTCAAAAACTCAAATTGAAGATCACGATACAAGGCGCCTTTGGGTATGAATAAATTAATGTCTTTTTGGGAGATCACATTGTCTTGGTCATGGTACAGCAAGTAATGGTAGGGCTTCCCCTCAAGGTCTTTATCACTAGAAGATTTCTTAACCCAAAAAGTTGACTCGCTAACATTTTGATGGATATCCGTAACTACATATTTCACCTTGCTGGCTTTAGTCTTATTGATCTTCACCACTCCGTCCCATTCATCATTGTGGTAGATGGACAAGTTATTTCCCGGCAATTTAAAACATCTATTATAGTAGCTTTTTTTCGTTTCTCTTTCAAAGTAATCCATATGCGCATTGATGAATCTCGTTTCATCAAAGGAAATTTCATCCATACTAAAGCTAAAAGCAAGGCTATCATCGACAAACATTTCTAGCGCATAAATACCATTCAAGTTCGAGACGCCCGTCATTTGATCATAGGCCTTTAGTGCGATACCGACTTCATAGGTATTCATTTCAATAGTATCCTTGCTGGGATAAAAATTACTCCCCTTATTGCGCAAAGTGTACTGCTTCGTTTCTAGCTCATTCATTTGGCTATCTAAGCCATACAGCTTGATTGCTCTGAGATCGGGTCGTACCTTATCATCAATACTAAATCCAAAGTGAAGAGGATTTATAGGTACTTCCGTTTTGGTATTTCTTATTTCAAAATGTAAATGTGGCCCATAGGATCTGCCACTGACACCCAAGGTCCCGATGATATCTCCTTTTTTAAATGGAAACAAATCTTTTGGTGGGTAGATTTCAACTTCAGATTGCTGTTTTTCATATTGCTTTCTATGCATATAGTCAGCAATGTGTTTTGGGAATTTTTCCAAATGCGCATACACACTGGTGTAGCCGTTAGGATGGTTTATATAAAGCGCATTGCCATAACCAGACGATTTGATGTTTATTCTAGATACAACTCCATCTGCTACGGCATATATATTCTGTCCTACTTGCCCCGACTTAGCTTTAATATCAATACCAGCGTGAAAGTGATTTGGTCTAAGTTCTCCAAAGGTGCCGCTCAGTTTAATAGCCTGGTCTACTGGAGATCTAAAATAATCTTTTGGATAGTCGTGTTGTTTTTGCTGTACCGTAACTTGTGATACAGGAATACTTAACAAGCCCAAAAAAACTATCAATAATCGAATCATAGTGTAAATATAGTATCCTCGCTAAGAAGTAAAGAGATTTACCCAGCTTTGCGCTTTATGTTCTAGCTTGTTGTTGGATTCCATCAATTCTAGAAACTCATCTCTAGGAATACTTATTGCACCTAGTGAAGCCAAATGGGCAGTTTCTTGTTGACAATCAATCAAGGTAAACCCATGCTCTATCAGATTCTGAACCAAACTAATAAACCCAAATTTGGAAGCATTGCTCACCTTCGAAAACATAGACTCTCCGAAAAACACTTGCCCCATTGCAATCCCGTAAAGCCCGCCGACTAGTTCTTTTCCTTCAAACACTTCAACAGAATGTACCCATCCCATCTCATGAAGCTTCGTATAGCTTTCTATCATTTCTTCCGTTATCCAAGTACCGCTTTGACCTCTTCTGATAGCCTGGCTGCACTCATAAATAACCTCCGAAAAACAGGTATCGTAACTTACTCTAAATTTATTTTGGTTAAAATAAGGTCTCATTGACTTACTCACTTTTAAGTCTTCTGGAAACAGCACAAATCTAGGATCTGGACTCCACCATAAAAACAACTCTCCTGGATTGAACCAAGGAAATATTCCATTCTTATAAGCTAGTAAAAGTCTTTCTGGAGTGAGATCGCCCCCTACCGCCAAAAGGCCATCTGGATTACTCAGATTAGGATGCGGGAAAATTAATTCTTCTTGGAGCCAGTACAATTAATATTGGATAATGAGTAAGTGTTTAATCGCGAGATTCAATTACCGCAGATAAGCCTCTATTGACCAACTCTGTTTTTAGCGGCTTCAAAACATTCATCGGAGCTGTTTTTACTGCAGCCTTTCCTTTGAAGTGAACCAATAGTGACAACTGTTCCGATTGCTCAAAAGTATGGCCTATCACTTCAACAAAACACTGTATAACCCAATCAAAAGTATTATGATCATCATTATACACTATCAGTTCATTGACAGAACCTACATCTGTCAGCTCTTCTACTATTACCTCTTCTAATTCCTCAACAGCTGTATTGAAGCTGTTTTTAAACTCTATTTCTTTTAGACTTGATGCAAACATGTTATTAAACTTTTATTCAATTAGATCTATAAATATGGAAAAATAGCGACCTAACAGCGCATTTCAGAAAGTAAGATAACTAATTTAAGTTTGATAATGTTTCTTTGATCGCAGAAAAATTTGGTAAATCCCCAGGGCTTGCACAAACTTCTGCGTACTGAACTATGCCTTCTTTATCGATAACAAAGGCACTACGCTTTGATACTCCACGCATACCAAATGCAGGAAATTCCTCATATAAGCTATCATAAGCCGTACTTGCCTCTTTATTAAAGTCAGATAAAAGTGGAAAATTTAGGTTCTGAGCAGCTTTGAATTGTTCTAAAGTGAAGGCAGAGTCAACCGAAACCCCAAGTATGGAGGCATTCATATCATTATATTGGCTTATATCATCTCGCATGGTGCATAACTCTTTGGTACATACCCCTGTAAAAGCAAGTGGAAAGAAAAGCAACACCAAATTCTTACCTTGATAGTCATTTAGAGTTACGGTTTCTTTAGCATCTGAAACCAATGAAAAGTCCGGTGCTTTATTACCTACTGAAATCGCCATTTAATTTTTATCTTTAGATTAAAAAATACTATAGCGACTCCTATACAAACCGCTTTGCAAATTTAATTAAATAATCGCATTATGTTCATTTGCTTCTGCAATTCCGTTTTTAGTGACAAAACTTAGAGCAACTATTATAATTTTCTTTGAAAGAGCAACATCAAGACGATCAAATACTAATTGATAAATTTGGCCAAACTGGAGACCAAGTCTGGCTGTTACGCCTATTTCAAAAATATGAGCACCTCATCTATGGCATTTGCTTAAAATACAGTCAAGATCCAGATTGGAGTAAAGATCTCAAAGCTCAGATTTATGAGAAGCTAGTAGGAAAAGCCAAAAATCTTAAAACTGATAATTTCAAATATTGGCTCTTTAGTATTTGCAAAAATCACTGTATTGATGCGCTTAGAAGTAAAGGTAGAAAGGTGGCTACGCTAGAAAAGTATAAAAAATATCAAATAGATCATGAAGAACTTGTGTATTTTAGTCATGAGCAACGTCTTATTATAGAGGAGGACAGACAAAGTACAGAAAGTGCCTTGGAAAATGCAGCAAATAATCTGCCTTTCTTGCAAAGGCAATGCATAGATCTTTTCTATAATCAACGCTTGTCTTATGTAGAAATAAGCCAGGAAGTAGGAATAGACCATAAACAAATAAAAAGCCACTTGCAAAATGGCAAACGCAACATGAGACGCTTTATATATAACCATTACAACCTTCTGGATTGAGCAGGAAAATTAAAGATATTATCCAAGATCGCTCTTGCCTTAGCAAGCAAGAGCTGATGGCGTACACCAGTAAGTCCATAAATGCAGACGAGCGATTTGACATAGAAAATCACCTCTTAGATTGCGATATGTGTTCTACTGCTTTAGAAGGCTTCATCCAACACCCTCAAGAAATCAATGAATCTAATAAACCTACCAAAAAACAAAATTGGTTTTACTTAGCAGCCGCTACACTCCTGTTATTAATCAGCGCTTTTTCTTTTTGGGGATACAAAAGCACCAATCGTCCAAATGCCATTTTTGCAGATTACTATCAGCGACCAAGTTGGAATGTACAAACTCGTGGCGCAACCGAAGACAACCAATATGCAAATGCTATCCGTTTATACAATCAACAACATTTTGATGCTGCTTTAGCTCAATTTAACGAATTGATAAAGGTTCGCCCTGAAGACAATCGTCTCAGACTGTATAAAGGCATTGCTCATCTAGAAACAGAAGAATACACCCTTGCCGAAGAAGAGCTACAAACTGTCAGAATCAATAGTGAAATCTTCTTTGAAGAAGCTACCTGGTATCTAGCTTTGCTAAAAATCAAAAAGAATCAAACCGTCGAAGCTAAATCTTATCTTGATGAGTTGACAAAAATCAAAGATGGCTTTTTCTTTAAGCGTGCAGAAGAAATAAAAAATGGGTTGCAAGAATAACTTACAACCCATTTTTAGATAAATACTTACTCTGCGCTTATTTCAAAAATTCGATGCTCTTCTCCACAAAACTACTTAAGCCTTCTCCTTTTAGCATACCCTGATTGAGCAATGCCAATTGATACAAGTATTGTGCAAAATCGCTTTTCTTTTCTTCATTACGCATCTTATTCAATTTGTCTGAAATAAGGACATGATTAGAATTGATGATCACATTATACATCTCCGGCATCATATTGCTATCCATGCCCTGCATTCTTTGCATCTCCGTCATTCTACGCATAAACTCAGGCTTGGTGATCACTACTGGTGGCTCATCAGGGGATAGCGCTTTCATCTCAAACTTATTAGCATCTACCGCTACCTTCTCTTTGAAGATGTTCAATACTTTTTCTGTCTCTTTTTCGCTTAGGACAGATTCGATCGTTTCATCTTTTTGCACCAGGTTGCTGATGATGTCACTATCAACACGCACAAAGGTCACCTTATCCAACTTCTGCTCCAGCTGCTGCATGAAATGATTATCAATGATATTATCCATCACCAATACATCATAGCCTTTATCTTTGGCTGCTTTCACGTAGCTAGCCTGCTCTTCCTTATGATTGCAGTATAAGAATACTTGCTTATCATATTTGTCTGTTTGCTCCGCTTTTATCTTTTCTCTAAACTCCTCGATAGTAAATAGCTTTCCATCCACATTTTCTAACAATGCAAACTTAACCGCCTTATCATAAAACTTCTCTTCACTCACCATCCCATACTTCACAAACACACTTAGATCCTTCCACTTCTCCTCATATGACTCACGCTTCTTCTTAAAGAGATTGTTTAATTTCTCTGCAACCTTCTTAGTGATATAACTAGTGATCTTCTTCACATTTTGATCACTTTGCAAATAAGACCTAGAGACGTTCAATGGAATATCCGGAGAATCGATCACCCCATGCAAGAGCGTCAAAAATTCAGGCACGATCTCTTTAACTTCATCCGTAACGTACACCTGATTACTATATAGTTGAATTTTATTCTTCTGCACCTCCATAGAATTACTAATCTTAGGGAAGTACAATACACCAGTCAGGTTGAATGGGTAATCTATATTGAGGTGAATCCAAAACATCGGTGGCTGGCTATAAGGATATAGCTCATTGTAAAAGCTCTTATAGTCTTCTTCCTTTATCTTATTCGCAGCTTTCTTCCAAAGCGGGTTTGGATTGTTGACGATATTATCGCTTACTACATCCGTTCCTTCCTTGTCTTCTTCATCTTTATATACCTTTTCCGTCTTTGTTCCGAACTTGATCTCTACTGGCAAGAATTTGCAGTACTTGTCTAGCAACTCTTGGATTCTTGACTCTTCCAGATACTCTGTAGCATCATCACTGATGTGCAAGATGATATCTGAACCTCTATCTCTCTTGTCTACTTTCTCTAAAGTGTACTTTGGATCACCTTCACAAGTCCACTTTACAGTACGCTCTTTTCGCTTGTGACTTTGAGTGACTACTTCTACTCTATCCGCTACCATAAATGCCGAATAGAAACCTAAACCAAAGTGCCCAATGATAGAACTTTCATTTTTGTACTTCTCTAAGAAATCTTGTGCGCTAGAAAAAGCAACTTGATTAAGGTATTTATTGACTTCGCTCTCGCTCATTCCTACTCCCTTGTCTCTAATAGTTAAGGTTTTGGCTTCTTTATCCAAAATGATCTCGATGGTAACATCTCCCAATTCATCTTCAAACACCCCTTTTCTAGAGAGTGTCTGTATTTTCGACGTAGCATCGACAGCATTTGAAACCAATTCTCTCAAGAAAATTTCCTGATCTGAATACAGAAATTGCTTAATTATCGGAAAAATATTTTCCGTTTGTACTGATATGTTTCCTTTTGTCATAGTTGAATATGTTTTTATGATTGATCTTCAATATATATACCATTCGCAAAACCATGTCATTTTGACACAAAAATCATGACCATCTGCTCCCTTACTGTCTTATATCATGACAATTGCTACACATTATACAAAATTCATATGGCATCAAACTTGCATTATGCTAAGTGTTGAAATAAAATCCACCCCCTAATAAATTATTGGATTTAATTCATCTTTTGCAATGAAGATTTATTCTCAGCAATGAGTTTAAAGTGAGTCAGATCAGTTCATCGGGGGGTAGAGCTGATCTACCACTCACTCTCTTTCAAAGCGCCTTCCCCCCTATGTTGACAAGCGAATAATAATAACCACAAGATTTAAAGCTTTCGAGCTTTATATAAGTGAGTTGGGCCAATTGCATTGGGGGGTACAATTGGTCCGATCACTCACTTTTTCTCCCCTCGTATATGCTTTCAAAAGCATGCCATAGTATAACTTATTATAGTTATTAATTATACCTCCCAGTATATAAAACGATTCATACCGAAGAAGTAAAGTCTTTACGACTTTATAAATGAGTTGGACCTTCGCATTGGGGGGTACGGAGGTCCAATAACTCATTTTTTTTGAAACACCTTATTTTTCCCTCCCTTTATTATTAAAAACGAATCATACCTAAGATATAAAACCTTCGGGTTTTGTAAATGAGTTGGACCTTCGCATTGGGGGGTACGGAGGTCCAATAACTCATTTTTTTAAGCTGTCTGATACCGTTCTGGTGTTAGGCTTTTCTATTTTATACAGGATTTGTTTTGGGGCCATACTGATCTATACGATCAGCACCGTGTCATCCGCTATATCCCCCGTAGAGACGCATAGCAATGCGTCTCTACGGGGGATGCCGCTTCTACCACTTGTCCATTTTAGGCTCGCTATCGCATCGCGATGGATGATAATTGTCTTCCTTTCTTATAAGGCTTCAGATCTTGCACTTAGACACAAAAAATCGAGATGAGTCCATTGAATCGATGTTGAAAACATCGACTATTCTTCTTTCTTTTTACATCGTCGAGGTTTTCAACCTCAATGCCCTACACTTAGCTAAAACAGATATACAAGTCCATTCATAACATCGTCTAAGCAGTTCGTAACAATGATGTAGAATCATAAATCCTATATACACATCAAGTATATGTCATTATTAGAACTTATTAAGATTTCTTGGTATTGGAAGCTGTGTGTCTTTTTTCTATATCCTTCACACCTAAATGATATCTAAATGATGCTAGTTTATCTTGTGCAAAATCATCCCAATAATTCTCTTCATCAAACAGCTTTATATGTACAATTTCATTTTCTAGTGTTTCTATTCTGTCCGCATCCTTAAATGCCAATATTCTTTCTTTTCCAACGCAATTGAAATAACTTTTACCAAACCAATATTCATTGGCGCCTCTGAAATTGCACTTGCCTATTTGCCCATTTCTCCCAGGTCGGTTTGAAACATCTACTTTTTTAGGATATGGTGGAAATGAATCATGAGAAATTCGGATACCTTTTCTATACTTATATGAAGTAAGGCTTGTTCTATAATCCCAACTGCTCAACGTTGGATTAGAAAGCGTTATATAATTTATTGAACTATGAAATTCACTTAAAACATATTGAAGTAACACTTCAGGATATAGTTTCGATATACATCTTACTGTTGAATTATCTATATCTCTCTTATCATTTATGTAGGAAGAAATTTGTAGTACTCCATGAAAAATAGAGCCCGGAATCAAGTCTTTACTTTCTAAGTATAATTGTTTTGTCTTATGCCTTTCAGTTATATAGGTATCTTCTTGTATAAATTTTTTATTGTATTGCCCAGTTAAAATCTTTAATTCTTCTGCTATAGAATAAAATTTTGACAGTTCTCTTTCTAATTTATCAAATATGGTGGAATCATTGAATACAATATTTATTTCAAATACTTGTACATATTTAATATTCTTTTTCCAGTCTTTAAATTTGTTGAAAAATTTTATCATTTAAGTATTTACAGTGCTTTTTAATGCGGCCACTTTGGGGCTTATATTTTATTCCCCCGTACGTCGAGGATTGTATCCTCAATGCTATTCTCAAGGCACTACATTTTTTCATTTACAGCTAGCAATACTAGATACGAGTATAGCATCAATGTTGAAAACATCGATGAGCTTTATTTTTTTTAAAACTGACAACAAACATTTATGAACGCTTTACTAATACTACTTTACCACAATAAATTTTTGAGACTGAAAACCTTCGGGTGTCTTCACGTGCATGATATAAACACCTGAGTCGAAAGTGGAAACATCAAATCTTTCTGATAGATTGTTGATACTTTGAAATGATTTAGTTGTCATTTCCTTCCCTTCCAAATTAAGTATCGAGATTTCTATATCTGTAGTGTTAGCCTGACTTAGATTTAGGTCAACATAATTTGAAGCAGGATTTGGACTCAGCTTTAAATCCAAATCAATTTGGACGTCTTCAGCAGAAACGAAAAATACAACATCATAGCCTAGTCTAATTATAGGTACAATATCCTCATTGAAATTGCCCGTCGTAAAATCATTGGTCGTTCCAGGGCTTACTCTAAAGTAGTTTTCCTTAGTTATTGCAAACGCATTCCCATATCTCAACTTGGTATAATCATCACCTGCATTTTGTCTTGCGTTAAAGTAAGCGACAGAATAATTGTAGGTGTCATTTGCTGCAACCCTCATAATAGTGCCGTCGGTTTTCTCTGAAACATACTCTAAAGTCACCAAATAATTTTTTCCTGCGACTATATCTAATTTCCTAACACCTGAAGAACCACCAAAATGAAAGAGCTCTACAGTGATAAGACCTTCTTCAAGTCCCGTAACCTGATATTCAGAAATACCCAGTCTTCGCAATTCGTTATTGTCATCTTTATCAATAATACCATCAAAATCTTTATCATCTATTTCATACAGCCATATTCGAATTAATTCACCTACCAAATCTTGAGGATTTGCAAGCTGAAATGAAACTTCATTAAAACCCAAGAACCCTCCATTAATGGGACTGTTAATACTATTAGCATGGAAAACATTTCCCACTTCCCAAGTGTATGGTTCATCTGGGCTCCAGTTAACGTCACTTCTCGTATCCGGATTCAAACTTAAAGTGGAAACTCCATCTTCTTTTCGGAAAACCGATTCGTTAACTACCTGTAAATTGAAAGTCTGGGTATTATTGGATAAATCATTGTCTACGTCAGAAGAAATTGAATACGTAAAAGTATAGTCGTCCACTTTTTGAGGAGGCATGAAGGGTTGCAAGAAGGATTGATTTTCTGCAAAAGAGTCAGAAGCTATCGTACCATATGCGAGATTAACGTCGTGTACTATTAGACCATTTGAATCTGTTCCCAGCACATTTACATTCACATTTGTTTGATCTTCACATGCCAGATTGACTATATCGATCATGAAATCAAATTCTTCTAATTGATATATTGACATTGGATTTATTGTGGAGGGCGCAATGAAATTTGCTTGCGCTTCTAAGTCATGCGAATAAGCCTCTACCAATTTAATATCATCAATAAGCCAGTGATAAAATTCATCAACAAAACGAAATCGGATTCTTACATCTTTTTTATTGCCCGCACCTAACAATGGAATGCGTCTAGTGATCGTATTTGTCAAATTATTTGGAAAATAGTTTCCTATAATGGGAGAATATACACCTGCAGTATTAATAGCTTGGCTTGGCATCAACCAAGTCTCTCCATTATCGAGGCTATATTCTACAGTAGAACCCGTTTCAGAAGCTAAACTTCCGTTAAATCCACGGTATAATTCTGTCCATACCAATTCAACACAACTTTCATTTGACAAATCAATAGGGGGTGACACTAAGGAGGCTATCTTGTTTGAATAATCATATATAATTTGAATTAAACCTTCAGTAAATTTCGATTGATACCATCCGGCTGGAAACCCCACCATGCCAATTTCGCCACATTCAGTATCTGGCTTATTCATACAATCTTCAAGGCCAAAATAGTTAGGCAGGCATCCCGTACCTGTCCAAAGCCAATCGTCGATAAAGGTTTCTCCTGCTGGTGTAACTGTTTCTGTCTCAGCCACACTGGTCCAAGCGCCTAATCCTGTATCAAAAGTCTCTTCATAAATTACTCTAGGTTCTACTATCGTATCTACTGGACTTTCATATGCACAGATCGAAAATGTACCTGCATTATCTGTGGCACTTGAAGCTGACCAGATGCGTACTAAATAATTGGTATTTGGCATCAAACACTCTAGGGGAAAGTGCATCGTCCTTCTTCCAGGTCTATTGGAAAAACAATTAAGCGGTAATGTTTCTTGATCACAATCAGAATAAATAGCCATCCCTTGATTGACAAAATCTGTTGGCACATTTGGGTCTAATCTTACTTCTACAGTGATTCCATTTTCTGGAAGCTCTTGCTCAGTTACAAAATTATACCAAACATCATCTGTGTACCATGTACTAGAACAAACCTCGGGTCCAGGCACAGTGGTTGCATCTTCTGTTCCTCTAGTATCACCTGCCACTACTCGGCAAGTAGCTGCATCATTGCCTACAATAAGTAGTGCCGGGTTAGCACAATTGTCATTAGGGTGTTGAGCAAATCCTACAGAAAAAAATAAGAATTGAATAAGGAGGATAATCCATGTCCGATAAAGTAGAGCTCTTTTCATATTGTTGATTTAATGCCATCTAGTGCTATAGAATGACTTGTTTTCGCTTGTAAATCTACTGATCTATGTACTAATCCTGGCTTAGGCTTAGGCTTAGACATGAAAGATAAATTAGATCGTACATAGTAAAGTTAGAAAAATATTTCATGAATTTGATCCAAAAATATTCAGCTAGCTATTTTTTACATTTTGCAAAATGTAGAATTTATCACAAGTGTTATCTATCGAATAGCTTTTAATGCAAACTACTTTACATTTCTAATTTTCAATTTGAAACTACTTTGCAAAGGCTACATACTTTATCACTACTTCAATCTATGTTTCGTAAGGGCCTCGGACAAGGTTGTTACATAATTGTGTAGCTTATTCTTGGAGGCCATTTGTCACGATTTTCAAATAAGAAAAATCGCGCCAAATGGGATATTTCGCATGGTTTACCCGGGCCTGCAGCCCCGGGCTAATATATTTCGTCCCACCTCTGCAAGTTGGGCAGGCACGTTGTGGCTTTAATGTTTTTCAATTCTCACATCATTTTTTGCTATGTTAGATACGAGTATAGCATCAATATTGAAAACATCGACGGACTTTTATTTTTTTCTATTTTGAGAATAAAATTGTTGATTCGTTCGCTTTATGCAGCTTTCTTATTGCCTTTTAATTCATATTCTCTACTAAAAGCTGTTTGTTGCATTTTGAATCTATCACTTAGTTTAGCAATCATCTTTTTACTGATATTCCGTTTGTAGTTCAAAATTTCAGTGATAAGTTGTCTTGAGACATTTAGTTGTCGAGCAAGTTCAGCTTTAGTGAGTTTGTTTTCATCCATTAAATGCTGAAGTACTTCAACCGGATTCATGTCTTCTTTTTTACCAATTGATTCTATCGTACGATTATCATAATCTTCGATAAGTAATTCTAACAAGTCAATTTCATCAGAATATTTTTCTGAGTTCTTCATTATTAGTTTTTCATAAACGTTACAGTATTCGTTATACTGTTCAATGGTATATATTCTTTTATACTTCATTTTTAATCTATTTGAACATGTTAATTTTACAAGAATCAACTTTATCATATTCTTTGTGCGTTCCAACAAATTTCACAAACAGAATAGTGGTCTTAACTTTAAAAATATAACCACATATCATTCTATATTTGTTATTCCCTATATTAAACACAATTCTGCTCTGCTTAAATTTTGGACAAGTAATTAAATCGCTGTTTTGAAATGACTGCACTAAATCTTGAGGGTTTGAGCAAGCATCAGCAAATTTTAATCTTCTTCTAAAATCCTCAAATGCATTAAGCATTGTTTTATCCTTTCTACACAGCAATAGCACATTTGACCATTTTATAATTCTAATCTTCACAACGTAAAGATATGTGAATTATTACAAAATGTCCACAAAATGTGAACTTAAATTATACTGCATTTGCCAAGTTTACTATTTCTAATAATAAAAATTTTCGGACAAGGGATAGCAGTGATATGAAGTAGTCAAGAGATCTAGTGCGATCCGCTGAAGAGTAGCTGATACCGAAAGCCTTCGGGAGCAGATGCTATGAAGTGATGATCCCACAGATCGAGTGGCTGCTGAATACAAACGGAAAGCCCGGCCTCTGCACCGGAGCTTTTCGCGGAAGTGGAGAGGTGGCCCCAAATCATACTAACGAAATACCATACCTACTCCCACACTGATATACTCTGCGATGAAGAGGTGAGACTTCAACTGGATATTGGCGTAAAATTTTGTGCGCGATGGGCGATCATGGAGAAAATAGTAACGTGGCGAAAGTTGAAAATAGTAAGGGGTCGGCAGTAACCAACCTGAATTTCGATTGATGTAAAACCCCGTCTTCAACTGAACGGACCAGGGACCAAATAAAAACTCGTGCCCTACATTGATGGCATGGCGGCTCGCTCCGACCAATGCTTCGTCTTCGGTTTGGAAATCGCCGGTGTGTAATCCAAAAATCGCGATGCTCGAATTGTACTCATATTGGTATCCGATGCTGGAACGGTGGTTGGCATTGTGGTGATAGTAAACATCACCCCCAAAAACATAGACTGGATAATTGGGCCCACCTGGCACTCGAATCTCCACCTGCGCGTACTGGGTATACAGGCCAATGGCAAATCTGTTGGTCGGCCTATTGTCTAGTCGATCGAAATTGAAAAAGTCTTGTTCGTAGGTTCCTCGATTGGGAGAGATGCCTATATATAGTGCGGGTATATTGAGGCCTAGATTGGGCAGCTTGCGCGCACCATTGGAATAATGCATCAATTTGAGACCAAGATGGTAGATGAGCTTCTTGCCTATCGGTCTTTCGCAATCGAGGTGCAGCGTAATAGAATTATTACCAAAGCTACCGATGGCATTATTGGTAGGATTAGAAACACGGTCAAAAGGCTTGGTCAAATAGGAGTACCCAAAGCCAAAGCCAAAGTGAAGGGCACTCTTCTGCCTGCGAAATAGATTGAGCTCCATACCTCCTAGCAATCCATATGCTTGCCCTAATACTTCCCGATTGCCTAGATCCTGAAAACGAGCAGATAGATAGAAGCGCGGAAATTGCTGGCCTGCTTGCCAAGGCTTATTGCCCTGGGTCTGCCAATACATGCTCAAATCAAGGCCATAAGATGGCGACTCCGTATCAAAAGCAATGGTCGTCCTGTGCTGGACTATACTCCCAAAATGGGCATCTGCTTGCAAATACCGCAATTGCCCCTGAAGAGCTGTCTGCGATATGGCTAACAAGAAAACTACATATATAAGGAGATACCTAGATTGCATGCCTAAATTTAGTAAAATAGCCGCTCCCAAAACGGCGCATGGCTACCATAATTAAGTGTTTTTAACGACTCCGTTAAACATTAGTTAAGGGATTCTCCTAAACCACACGATCTTCATCAAATAGTCGTTATTGAGATGGAAAGCCCTATATTAGTGGCTATTTTAAAGAAAAAATCAATTTTAAAATCCGATTGTTATGAAATATACCAAATCCACGTTGCTAAAATCACTTCTATTCTCTGCGCTATTTGCTTTTGTCGCTATGAGTAGTACTTACGCACAAAGAATCGCAGTAGTAGACATCAATGCTGTATTAGAAACATTACCTGAATATAATCAAGCGCAGGCGGACTTAGACAAGGTTGCTTCAAAGTGGAGACAAGATATCGCTCAAGAATATGATAAGATCAAAGGTATGTATAATGCGTATCAGGCTGAGCAGGTGCTGATGAGTGATGATATGCGTGCTCAAAAGGAGGATGAAATCATGGGTGCTGAGAAGCGTGTCAGAGATATGCAAAAAGATAAATTTGGCCCTGAAGGTGCTTTATTTCAAAGAAGACAAGACTTGGTGCAGCCGATACAAGACAAAGTATATAATGCGCTAGACAAGTTTGCTACTCAAAAAGGCTTTGATTTTATCTTTGACAAGAGTAGTTCTACTGGTTTGATATTCGCTAATCCGAAATATGACAAAACTGAAGAAGTAAAAAGAGAATTAGGAATTTAAAAATTAACTTTTAATCGCTATTTTTACAGGCTTAAATATGGGGTTTCCCCTATTAAAAAAATATATAATACTTAATACAATGAAGAATTTATTGACTTGTGCGTGTTTGATGCTGGCTTTGACTTTTATGTCAACTACGGTAAGTGCGCAAAAATTTGGCTACGTTAACTCTCAGCTTTTATTATCTGAAATGAGTGAGGTAGAACAAGCTAAAGCAAACCTAGAAGTGCTAGGTCAGCAACTCAGAAAGAAAGGGGAAGCTATGGTGGCCGATCTTCAAGCTAAATATGCTGACGCTCAAAAGAAAGCAGCGGAGGGTACGCTATCTCCAAAGGATCAAGAAACGGAGCTAGCTAAGCTAAAGACTAAGGAAGCAGAGATTGCTCAATTTGAGCAGGATATGTTGCAACAGTTACAAAAGAAAGAAGCTGATCTTCTACAGCCAATTTATGATAAAGTAAATACGGCTATCAAAGCAGTTGCTGAAGAAGGTGGCTATGCTTTCATTTTTGACGGTAGTACGCAGGTTTTACTTTATGCTGATGAGACTACTGATGTAAGTTCACAAGTAAAGGCCAAGTTAGGAATGTAATTTCCTTTTTGGTACAAAGATAATATATAGGGAGGCTGATGGTTTTCAGTTTCCCTTTTTTTAGGCCTTGGGTGCCTCTACACCCATATAAATTCAATTATGAAAAAGATATTAATTAGTGCAGTTCTAATATTAGGTTTAGCACTTAGCATGAATGCACAAAAGATAGGTTATATCAATCTAAGAGCCTTGACAAGCGAAATGCCTGAGATGGCGGCAGCGAGTTCTGAGCTTGAGGTATATGCCAAGCAGTTACAAAAGCAAGGTGAGAAGATGGTTACAGATCTT
>CALIEI010000091.1 GCA_938022165.1 uncultured Saprospiraceae bacterium
CAAAAACATTATGAAACTTCGGGAGAAAACTACACTCCTCAAGCTCAGTTTAGATGGGTAAGCGATGCCCCTCAAATAGTAAGCGGATCATGCAATATATTTGAAATTCCACTTGAAATGACATACTATTTCAAAGGATATGACAGAAATAGCTTTTTTGTAACAGCAGGTGTTTCATCATACATAATGAATAACGAATGGTATGACTTTGTATGGGAAGATCAAGCTATAATGGCTGATCCAAATATTGCAAAATCAAGGTCAAGCGCAGAATTAGACAGAAAGTGTTTACACCTTTTTGGGGTAGGAACAGTAAATGCAGGATATCAAAAATACTTGAATAAAAATATAGCAGTACAAATAGGACCATATGTTCAACTTCCATATACTGGAATAGGAATGGGAAGTGTTGATTTATTTTCAACAGGTTTACAGATGAAGATAGCCTTTGCGAAATAATTTGATTAAAAAGCAAGAATTAAACCGATCCAAAACCGATAATTAATTTAGGATTTTCTAGCAATTTCATTATCTAAGTAAGCACTATTGTGCTTCACTAAGACTTAAAACTTTTGTTGTAAAAAGTTAATGGTTGATCAATTTACACTGATCATAATGGCGGAGCTATACTTATAAATTAAAAACAAACTAAAAAATTTAATTATGGTGCAAATTACTAAACCCCTTATTCTCAATTTACAAAGGAGTTGGCGCAGTCTAGCCTTTATTCCTTTACTACTACTCTTTTTTGCAAGTAGTGTGCAAAGTCAAATCGTTATAAACGAATTTGGTGAAAACAACACTGTTGAACTAAAAAATATTGGTTCTGCAACTGTTGATATTAGTACTTACTGGCTATGTGATTTCCCTGCCTATGATCAGCTTTCAACTTTAAACATTGTATGTGGATCTTTAAATCTAGCAGCAGGTGAAGTAGTTGCTTTTGATGATTGGAGTATTGATGCTAATGATTCTGAATTAGGTTTATATACAACTAATTCTTTTGGTAGTTCTACTGCTTTAATAGACTACGTAGAATGGGGATCTTCAGGACATCAAAGAGCATCTGTGGCAGCGAATGCTGGTATATGGACTACAGGTGACTTTTTACCTTCTATACCTGCTGGTGAAAGTTATGCTTATGATGGTGATGGAGACGCTTCATCTGACTTCACCTCCGGCTCTAATACTTTTTGTGCCGATAATGACAGTACAGGTGGTGGATGTGATGCTGATGGAGGTACACTTACAGGTGGACCTTTCACATTCGATCAAGTAGGTGATGGTGTTGCTGATAACATTCCAGCTGGATCAATTACTGTGGCTGGTCAAACAGGTGCAAACTTTGCTTGGGTAGTTACAGATTCTGATGGATATATCTTAGGACTTCCTCCTATGCCTTCTGCTGTTAATTTTGACAACCCAGGAGCTGGCACTTGCCTAATCTGGAGAATCGCTTATGATGGTGCATTAACTGGAGTTGGAGTTGGATTGAATGCAAATGACATCCAAGGATGTTTCAGCCTTTCTAATCCTATAGAGGTGATTAGAAATAATGCTTCTGGTTGTGACGCTAATGGTGGTGAATTATTTGGTGGTCCTTTCGACTTCACAGTTGATGGTACGCCTGACTTCATCCCTGCTGGGTCTATTACACTTGCTAACTCTAATGGCTCTAGCCAATGGGTAATCACTGATGATCAAGGTAATATTCTTGGACTACCACCTATGCCTTCTGTAGTTGACTTTGATGCTGCTGGTGTTGGAGTATGCTATGTATACAATGTTTCTTATATAGATGAAATCACTGGATTAGAAGCTGGTGCTAACATCAATAACCTTGGTGGTTGCCACTCTGTTTCTAACTTTATAGTTGTTACAAGAACTGAAGCAACTGATGACTGCGTAGATCTTAATTTAGACATCCAAGCAGTAAACAACTTGTACACTCAATTTGAAAATGCAAGCTTTGTATTTACAGTGACTAATGAAGGAACTGCAACTGCAACTAACATTGAAATCGATGCTTCATTCCCTGACGGTTTAGTTTACGTTGGTGACAATGCTTCACACGGATTTCTTGAGCTAGCTTGGCAGACTTGGAATATTCCATCTCTTGCTCCTGGCGAAACAGCAACATTAAATCTTACATTATATGCATTATTAAATGGTGTGGATATCGAATACTTTACTCAAGTGATTTCTTTAGATCAAGCAGATAAAGATTCTACTCCAGACAGTAGTGATGGAACAGTTACTGAAGATGACGAAGCTAGTACCACAATTACTCCAGCTTCAAACGGTGGATTTGGTACTAACGAAGGTAACCTTGATCTTGAATTATCTATCTCTACTCAATCTACTACTTATGATATTTACGAAGTAGTTAGATACAGAATAGAAGTTACGAACAACGGTTCAGAAACAGCTACAGGTGTAGTAGTAAGTGCAGGATTACCTGACGGTATGGTATTTACAAATGCTACAGTTAATAATGGAGAATACAGTTTATTCTTTGAAGAATGGACTATAGACTTCGTAGGTGCAGGTACAACTGCTACTTTGGATCTTGATTTATTTACACTTGTTTCTGGTGTAGACATTACAAACTTTGTTCAAATAATGGCTGTTAACGAGCAGGATCCTGATTCTACTCCAGGCAACTCTAATGGACAAGTTAATGAAGATGATGAAGCATCTGTAACACTTACATTTGCTGATGGACTTAATAACGCAACTCAAAATAGAAGCATCGAAGCAAAGATGATGAATATTGAGCAAGCATATCCAAATCCATCAGTAGATTTCATTATGTTACCTATCAACAGTGAGATTGATCTACAAACAAATGTGAATGTAATTGATGTTACTGGACGTGTAGTAAGTACACAAACAATGAAAATATTCAAGGGATATAATAGGTTTAACATTGACACTGCAGAATTGAGCGATGGTGTTTACTTCATCTCATTAGATGGATTAGACATTAAAGATAGCAATAGACGCTTTGTTAAAATAAGTAATTAAAAGTTGATCTAATTTGAATTATGAGGGTAGGCTGTCATAAGCCTACCCTCTTTTTTTTATTCCACGAAAAAGTCGAAACCGATAGCCTTTAGTACAATTTTTGTTTTAAACTTTCCAGTTTGATTATAGTTGTAATGACAAATAATATCATTACTTTACATAACTGAAAAAAGAATAGAAATACTGATTTTATTAATTGTTTAATTAACTATTATTCATGAATAAGAACATTACGTTTCCAAGCTATTTTAATCAAAATCCAAATTTCAGATCCTTATATATTGGATCCGAGCAGTTCGTAAATTATACACATGGATTAGATTATATTAAAAATATCCAACTTGACATTAAGCTCACTTTTCTTGTTTATGTAATAAAAGGTCAAGCCAGATTTATGGGTCCCGATGGAGTATGGGAAGTAGATGAAGGTAAAGCAGCACTATTAAGAAAAGGTGGCTATATTATGTCTGAAAGTCTATCACCTCTTGATGGTAGATTTAAAGCTTTTTTATTCTTTTTATCTGATGATCTAGTTAGAGAATTTTGTATTGAAAAAGGAATCACACAATCAAGTATCAATGGAGAAACGGAATGTGTTCACTTTATTGAAGTAGGCGACATGATGAACATCTATCTTAATTCTGTTATGCTAATGTTGGATTCAGAAATTACAAAAAAACCAGATTCTGATTTAATTAAGGTTAAGGCTAAAGAACTCCTTCATCACTTGTATCTTCAAGATACTACAGGCGAAATTGAAAGTATTTTTGCACATAGCTGGGACAGTGCAGATTCAAAATTAAAACAAGTCGTTTTGCAAAATTACTGCAATAAGATTTCAATCGACCAGCTTGCATTCCTTAGTGGAATGAGTGTTTCAAATTTCAAAAGGAGATTTGAAAAACTTTACAATACTTCTCCAGGTAAATGGATAAAAGAAAAAAGATTGGAAAAAAGTAAATTTGAATTAACGAAAACAGACAAAACTATTCATGAAATTAGTGACTCTATTGGCTTCAGTAGTCAATCACATTTCATACAAGCTTTTAAAGCAAAATTCAATGTAACGCCTCTACAATTTCACAAACAACTTCACTCATAATTTTAATTTTGCGATAGCAATTTCACACCTCAATTGCATCCTTTACGACATACCATTTTCATGATCTAAATTCGATATTTTTTGGACTTTTCTTGATAGAGAAAACTTGTAATAAGCAGTAATTTAATACTTGAAAAGGCGACAAGCCTTAAAAGATTATTTTAACTGAATGCTTATTAAATCATGGAGAATAAATCAATTTTAATACTTGAGTTTTCAATATTATTTTTCTGTATTGTAACTACAAATATTAAATTCGAAAAGAATCAAAACAACGTTTTGTTTCTTTCCTATTCACAAAAAGAAGACAGACAAAATTGCATCAAAGAAGTTTCGTTCTTTGATAGCTTTTTTCGATTTCGTTTTTGTCAAGCCAAGAATATTTTATTTGGCCTAAACAAACAAAGACGAAAATTAAGTGCGCTATTAAGCTGCACAACAGTGAATTTATGATCCAATTAATAAGTTTAGTACAAGGAATTTTTCAAAATATTTATTTCATTTTTCGCAAGCATTTTCGTTTAACAGATGACATACCATTATTATTCACACTATGCGGCGGAACTAAAATCTATTTAAAAATTATAAAACTCAATTAAAAAAAAATTAAAAAATTAATTAAAAGATGAATCAAACATTGTTCAAAAAAAATCGAGCCTTTTACAAGAATAGGAATGTTTTGACATTTCTCACTTTTGTAATCATGATGACTTTTGGAGCTAAGGCTAACAGTCAAATAGTCATCAATGAGTTTGACGCAGCTGGAACCGTTGAACTAAAAAATATTGGAAATACTACAGTCGATATCAGTAATTATTGGCTTTGCAATTTTCCAGCTTACGACCAATTAAGCTCCTTAACTATCACTTGCGGATCTTTAAATCTTGCACCTAATGAGCTTATTACTGTAGAAGGATTTACTGCTCTAAGTGCAGCTGAATCTGAACTAGGATTATATACTACAAGTGGATTTGGTAATCCTAATAACCTTCTTGATTATGTTGAATGGGGTTTTAGTGGACACCAAAGATCTTCTGTAGCTGTTCAAGCCGGTATTTGGACATCTGGAGACTTTTTACCAGCTATTCCAAATGGAGAAAGTTATGCATATGATGGTGATGGAGATGCTTCAAGTGATTTTACTTCTGGAGCGAATACTTTCTGTGCTGAAAATGATGCTACTGCTGTTTGTGAAGCAGATGGTGGTACACTTACAGGTGGGCCTTTCACATTCTGCGTTGATGGTAACGCTGACAATATTCCTGCTGGAGCTATTACTTTGGCTGGCAATTCTGGTACCAATAATCAAATCGTAGTGACAGATCAACAAGGATTTATCCTTGGGCTTCCTCCTGTATTTTCAGGACCAGATTTTGATGCTGCAGGTGAAGGAAACTGCTATGTATACAACCTTGCATACGAAGATGGCCTTGTTGGATTGACAGCAGGAGCAAATATTAATAGCCTTGCAGGATGTTTCTCATTATCTAATTTCGTTACTGTTTACAGAAATGCGCCTGACGGTGGTTCTGTTCAGATTGCTGGTGGTGGAGATAGCTTTGCACAATGTGCTGGTCAAATCGTTTTCGATGTTGAACACACAACAACAGCTCAATTCTTATCTTACTGGTATATCATAACTGATGATAACAATAATATACTTGATTTTGCTAACTCTGCAAACACTAATACGCTTGACTTAAGTGCCGCTCCTGCTGGTACTTGTAGAGTATGGGGATGGAGCTATAGAGGCCTTCCAGATCCTGTTGTTGGTGAACCTCTTTCTACTTTAATGGATGATGATTGTGAAGAAATTTCTGACAACTTCATCACTGTTTACAGAGAAATTCCTGATGGTGGTACTGTTCAAATAGCAGGTGGTGGAGATAGCTTCGCACAATGTGCTGGTCAAATCGTTTTTGATGTTGAGCATACAACTACTGCTCCTAATATATCTTACTGGTACATCATTACTGATGACAATGACAATATTCTTGATTTTGCAAATTCTGCAAATACAAATACACTTGATTTAAGTGGAGCTCCTGCTGGTACTTGTAGAGTGTGGGGATGGAACTACAGAGGTCTTAATGATCCTATCGTTGGAGATCCTATCTCTACTCTTACGGATGATTTCTGCGAAGACATATCTGACAACTTTATTACAGTTTACAGAGAAATTCCTGATGGTGGAAATGTACAATTACTTGGTGGTGGAACAGAGTACACAGGTACTGCTGGTGATATCGTATTCCAAGTAGAGCATACTACTACCGCTCCTAACTTATCTTACTGGTATATCATCACTGATGACAATGACAATATTCTTGATTTTGCTAACTCTGCAAACACGAATACACTTGACTTGAGCGGTGCTCCTGCTGGTACTTGTAGAGTGTGGGGATGGAACTACAGAGGTCTTGATGATCCTATCATTGGCGGACCACTTTCTCAACTGACTGATGATTTCTGTGAAGATGTTTCTGATAACTTTATTACTGTTAATAGAGAAGCAAATAATGTATGTGAGGCAGATGGTGGTACTCTTGAAGGTGGACCATTTACTTTCTGTGTTGATGGTATTGCTGATAATATCCCTAATGGTGCTATCACTTTAACTGGAAATGCTGGAACTAACAATCAAATTGTAGTTACTGATCAAGAAGGAAATATCCTTGGACTTCCTCCTGTATTCTCAGGACCAGATTTTGATGCTGCTGGGGAAGGAAACTGTTATGTATATAACCTTGCTTACGAAGATGGTCTTGTTGGACTTGAAGCTGGCTTGAACATCGCTGATCTTGAAGGTTGTTTCAACTTTTCTAACTTTGTTACTGTTTACAGAAATGCACCTGACGGTGGTACTGTTCAGATTGCTGGCGGTGGAGATAGCTTTGCACAATGTGCTGGTCAAATCGTTTTCGATGTTGAGCACACAACTACTGCACAATTCTTATCTTACTGGTACATCATTACTGATGAGAACAATAACGTTTTGGATTTCCAAAATTCTGCAAATTCAAATACTATTGACTTAAGTGCTGCTCCGGCTGGTACTTGTAGAGTGTGGGGATGGAGCTATAGAGG
>CALIEI010000092.1 GCA_938022165.1 uncultured Saprospiraceae bacterium
TAATATTCCGAGTCAGCCCTGAGTACTTCGTCCTTTTTACTGCGGAGCCTTTGAACACTTTTCTGAATACGTCTTCGCTGATGTCTTGCCAATCTCTTTTGGTCATAGAGAGTAAGTCCGGGTGAGGTTCAAAATCGGGTTCTGAGTGCGGGATGGAGAATCTATTCCATGGACATACCTCCTGACAAATGTCGCAGCCGAACATCCAGTTTTCAAATTTACCTTTCATCTCTTTTGGGATCTCTTCCTTCAGTTCGATGGTGAAGTAAGAGATGCATTTGCTGCCATCTAATACGTATCCGTCTTCCGCAATAGCGTCAGTTGGACAAGCGTCTATGCATTTGGTACAGGTGCCACAAAAGTCTTTGATGGGCCCGTCGTAGTCAAAGACTACATCCAAGATAATTTCGGCTAAAAAGAAATAAGATCCTTTTTTAGGGTTGATGAGTAGGGTGTTTTTACCTACCCATCCTATGCCCGTTCGTTTGGCCCAGTCGCGTTCTAATATGGGTGCGGAATCGGTGAAACATCTTCCATTTATTGGAGCGCCCAACTTTTCTTCAAGAGCGAACAAGATCGTTTTGAGTTTATGTTTTAGTACATGGTGATAGTCCTTGCCTTGAGCGTATCTTGCTAGTTTGGGAGCATCCGGATCTTGCTGTGTTTCTTCTGGATAGTAATTATACATCAGACTAATCACTGACTTTGCTCCTGGTACTAGTTTAGTTGGATCTACCCGCAGCTCAAAATGGTTTTCCATATACCCCATCTTTCCTTGATGTCCTTGATTTAGCCATTGTTCTAAACGCTTAGCTTCTGGCTCTAGCTTTTCGGCTTTGGCTATACCTACAAAGGCAAAGCCTTCAGCATAGGCGCGTTCTTTTAAGAAGTGGGTGATTTTTTCTTTGGACACAAATCAAAGATAAGGGAATCTAGAGATTAAGGGACGATAAGGGTAGCCTCCTTTCTGCCAATTAATTATTTTAGTTCCTTATCCAATCCATATAATTTTCTGCATTAATTATTTTGTACTCTGATTCAGGATAGTTCTTTATCCAAGCTTTGGGTGCTTTGGGTGTTCTTTTAGCACTCCATTTAAACTCGTAGGAATACAATTTTCCTCCTGTATCTTCAAGCCAATCTATTTCTTGCTGGTCATAAGTTCTCCAAAAATAATTGTTTACTATCATACCAGTATATTGTTGAAACTTGATCCGTTCACTAATTAAATAATTCTCCCATAATTGCCCGATATCATTTCTCAGTTCTATTGGATTCAAGTTAGCGATAAGTATATTTCGGATGCCATTATCATAAAAATACCACTTATTAGATTTGGTGATTTCTTTTCTCAAGTTTCTACTAAATCCGGTGACCTTGTGAATGATAAAAACTTTTGAAAGTAAATTAAGGTATTTAGATACTGTATTTCCACTCATTCCCAATTGACTCCCAAGTTCAGAGGTTGATACTAAGTTACCTACTTGAAAAGCTAAAAGCCGAAGCAAAGAAATTATCTTATCTGAATTATTAATATTTTCAAAAGCCAAAATATCCTTGAATAAGTAGGAAGATACCAGATCAGATAAATATTTATTCTTTTTTGTTTTATCATTCAACTGTAATAGCTCTGGGTAATTCCCATAAATCAATCGTTCATGCAATTTATCTTTTCTTATTAATGGGGACTGTATTTGGTCATATTCCTTTTCAGATAAAGCGAACAATTTAAATGTATACTTTCTTCCAGTAAGTGGTTCTCCAGTATGATTCTCAACATCGAAAGCGGAAGAACCTGTTATCAGTACTTTAATTCCCGTAATTTCATCAACCATCAACTTTAGCACCTTTCCAATATTAGGGATTTTTTGTGCCTCATCAATAATTAGGAAGAGTTTATCATCCAATAGCTGAAGAAAATTAGCTACTGTCCTTCTAGAAAATAATTCTTGCGTTGCAAAGCTTTCCCCATTCAGTAATAAATAGGGTTCTGTACAGTCTGATAAAATTTGCCTAATCAATATAGTCTTACCTACTCGTCTAGGTCCTAGTAGTATAACTACTTTATTAGGCTGTAAATATTCAAGTATTTGGGCCTTTATGTCTCTATTTAAGAAATTATCATTGCTCATTGAGCTAATTTACATTAATTAGCTCAATAAATAAAGTCAATTTATATTAATTAACTCAATTATTGAAAAAGATTAGAGTAGACTTATTAAATTGAATGGTTCGGTAATTTCTGTCAAATTATAAATCAAATTCGTGTAAGCATTTGATTATCTGCGACTTATAAAACTTACTGCTAGTATCTTAACACGCTGGTTATCAGCGATTTAAAATTTATTACCGAACCATTGTAAATTAATAGACTGAAACAAATGCCTGTTCTTGCACGATTTTTCATCTTGCTATAAAAGCTGGAGTCTTACCCTACTATTTGCAACCTCGCAAACTTGAGCATAATTCTGCGTTCTGGATTATCTATACCGGGAAAAACTATGGTAGCAATCTTATTATCTCGTCCTCCGTCAATTTTATTGACTTTTCCTTTGCCAAATTTGAGATGGATTACTTCCATTCCTTCTTGGATACTAGCACTAGGGCTTGGCTGGAAGGTCTTTGGGTCCACCATTGGAGCCATTGCCGGTCGATTACGAACGGTATTGAAGTTGCCTCTTACAGAGGATCTAGAAGGTTGCTCTGATAAGGTCCTGCTACTTATCGCACTGGTACTCTCAATATGGTCTCGATCTATTTCTTCTAAGAATCGGCTTGGATTATTGTATCGTAGCTTTCCGTATTGATATCTACTTTTTGCAAAAGTCAGGGTAAGGAATTGTTCTGCTCTGGTAATGGCTACATAAAATAAACGTCGCTCCTCATCCATACCATCAGGAGATTCCATTGCCATGAACGAAGGAAATAGGTTCTCTTCTAATCCACCTACAATAACGGATCTGAATTCTAGCCCCTTTGCAGCATGCACCGACATCAAGGTTACATAGTTGTCCACGTCATCATTATCATCTTGATCTGTGTACAGGGCAATAGTCTGTAAAAAGGTGGATAGCGATTTGTCTTCTAGGCCTTCTTCAATTACTTCGTCATTTTCAACAAAATCTTTTACGCCGTCCAGTAGTGCTGTTACGTTGTCCATACGGCTTGTACCTTCCACCGTTTTATCGGCCTTGAGTAGTCCTTGCAATCCAGATTTTCTAGCGATAATAGAAGCTGCTTCATAGGCATCTACAGTTTGACTAACCTTGTTGAAAGACATTATAAGCTTGATGAAATCATTTATAGTCGCGCTAGTTCTAGCAGGTAACTTTATTTTTGTTAGACTATCCCACAGACTCAATTGATTTTGATTAGCGAAGTCTACAATTTTTTGGATACTGGTTTTACCTACTCCTCTTTTCGGATAGTTGATGATTCTCTTGAGTGCTTCTTCATCAGCAAAATTTACCGATAAACGCATATACGCAATAAGGTCTTTTATTTCTTTTCTTTGATAGAAACTCTGTCCTCCAAAAATTCTATATGCAATGTTCTGACGCCTCAGATATTCTTCAAAAACCCTAGATTGTGCATTGGTTCGATATAGAATAGCAATCTCTGAATTGTCTAAATGGTATCTATTTTTTTGTTCTAAAATCAAGTCTGCAACTCTTCTTCCTTCTTCAGTATCAGATATCGCTTTGATGATTTTTATTTTGTGTCCACTGCCTTTGTCTGACCAGATTTCTTTCTTGATTTGCTTTTTATTGAAGCCAATAACTTCATTGGCAGCCTTTACAATATGCTCCGTAGATCGGTAATTTTGCTCTAGCTTAAAAGTCTGAATTCCGTGTGATTTATAGTCCTTTTCAAAGTCAAGGATATTATCTATCGTAGCTCCACGGAATGCGTAGATACTCTGTGCATCATCACCCACCACGCAAATATTTCTGCCACTTTGATCATACTCTATCAACTTGCGTACGATTTGATATTGAAGGAAATTGGTATCCTGAAACTCATCAACCAAGATATACTTGAACTTTTGCTGATACTTTTCTCTAACCTCTTCTGGATTGTTATGCAACAATACATAGAGCTGATAGAGTAGGTCATCAAAATCCATTGCGCCAGCTGTTTTACAACGCGTCATGTAGGCTTTATAGATGTGTACAATATCTTGCCTGTTGTTTGCACGATCTTTCGCTAGCAGTTCCTCGTTTTGTGCATAAGCCGCTGGAGAGATTAAATTACTCTTAGCATTTGAAATGCGGCCTCTGACAGTATTTACATTATATCGCTTCTTGATGTCTAGGCCCATTGACTTCATTATAGACGTCAATAAACTTTTAGAGTCGTCAGTATCATATATGGTGAAATTGGAAGGGTATCCAATCTTGGGTGCCTCAATTCTCAAAATCTTAGCAAAGATGGAGTGGAAGGTTCCCGCCCATACTTTATTCGCTTTGGGTCCTACTACTTGCGAGATCCTATCTTTCATCCCTCTAGCGGCCTTATTGGTAAAAGTTAAAGCTAGAATTTCCCAGGGCGCTACACCTTGTTCTAACAGATAAGCTATACGGTATGTCAAAACTCTGGTTTTCCCGGATCCAGGTCCAGCTATTACCATTACAGGTCCAGATGTGGTGGTCACTGCCGCCTTTTGTACATCGTTTAATTCATCTAAATAGGACATGGTTTTAATTATGAATTATGAGTTATGAATTATAAACTGCCTCTCTGACATGGTCTAGAAGGTGGATGTCTGCTAAGCTTTAATACTGGCAGCGAAGATAGGAAATTGGCTTAGATAAGCACAAAGACACAAGATGTGAATTAAGGTTTGAACTTTATTCTGTTAGATCGGAAGTTTTAGAATTAATTTCAATGAGCATTTCTAAATGTAGAATTCTTCATTGCTCATTGAATCATTACTCATTGATTCAATGTTCATTGTTTAGCGCATCCCAATATTCCAACGCTCTTCTTGTATGTGGAATAACAATAGAACCACCCACTAGATTAGCTACAGAAAATACTTCAAATAACTCATCCGTAGTCATTCCAAGTTCGTGCAATGCACCAATATGGTATTTAATACAATCATCACACCTTAAGACCATTGAGGCTACCAAGCCCATATACTCTTTGGTTTTGGCAGGTAATGCACCGTCTTTATAAGTATTGGTGTCAAGATTATAAAAACGCTTCATGAACTTATGATCCTGACCTAGGATACGTTCATTCATTTTTTCTCGGTAAGAATTAAATTCTTCTACTAAATTGGACATGCTATTTAAATTTTATTTCTGTTTCTATTTCTCCATACGCTGAGTGTCATTCTAAAAGGAAAAAGAATCGAAACTATAATAGCTCCTACTCCAAAGAATAACATCTCACTTTTGATATAATTGATCATTCCTTGTTGTTGATTTAAATTCATCAAGAGAATAAATTTATCTAGACCTTCTTCATCAAGGAAGTTTTGGAAATTACTTAACCCTTCGATCAACATAAAGATAATGGGTACACTGATCAATACTATAATGACTTTGATGACTTGTGCTCTGGCAAGAAAAGTGTGCTGCAAAAAAAATACATAGCGTGTCAATGTAATGAAAACAACTATGAAAATAATATTGCTAATAAGGAAAGGGTATGTGCTAAGATTAGAAACAATGGGAAATATAATTGCAACAGTAACAACTGCTGTCACTATCCACCAGATAACTTCTAATAAAATTTGTTTTTTAAGCGTGCCTTCCAAATGATTGTTCTTTGTGTAAAAGTACAACTCCCTGTAATAACAAAAGTTTAAGGGAACACATAAATAAGTGAGGGCATAAAAAAAGCCAGCAATGCCACGAGCTAATAAAGTAGGTCTTTCCTATCGGGTGCTCCTATAATGAGGAAACCGCGAGCAACCGCACGCGGGTGGGCTTGCGTAAGTCGTCGCCCTTATCTTAATAAAACAATAACACCCTAAAATGGCAAAAGCCCGTCAATTTCTTGACGAGCTTTTATAAAAACGGGCGGCGACTTACTCTCCCACCTAGTGGCAGTACCATCAGCGCTGAAGGGCTTAACTTCTCTGTTCGGAATGGGAAGAGGTGGATCCCCTTCGCTATAGCCA
>CALIEI010000093.1 GCA_938022165.1 uncultured Saprospiraceae bacterium
GGACTATTCGAATTGTTAGTTCATCTTTTAAATTGTAAAAGTAAAGATTTGAGCCCCAAAGTGGGCGGACTAAACTAGCTTGAGGCCTAGCCCTAAGTCTAGACAAAACGAGAGAATATAAGCCCCAAAGCGGGCGAAATAAAAACACCGAAAGACACGGCACCTAGCACCATAGTCAACTACAAAACCACATCATAGTAATAATCGAAACTGTTGTTAATATTCAAAACATTATTAAGTATATTTGAATAACACTTAAATGAAAAATCAAGTTCAAAATGAAAACCTCAACTCTTATTCTTAGCCTTGGTATTCTATTCCTACTTTCATCCTGCAACATTAACAATACCGTAATTGACCAGACTCAAAAAGAAACTAACGGAATTACAAAACCCACAGCTAAAAAACTTATCCACACCGTTTACTTTTGGTATGCCGAAGACGCAAATCCAAAACAACTTACAGAGTTTGAAAAGGAGTTAGAGCTTTTAGGAACCATCAAATCAATTGATCAATTCTATTTTGGACCCCCGGCAGCTACTGCAGAAAGAGGACCGGTGGATAATACATTCGATATGTGTGTTAACATTTTCTTCGATAGCGTTGAAGCACATGACGCATATCAGATAGATCCTATCCATCTAGCATTCGTTGAAAAATGCAAAGACCTATGGGAAAAGGTGATTGTTTACGATAATGAATTAAGGTAATCTTCTGAAACTTAGAGCTCTATTAGATTAAGTTGGACTAATTGTCTTGCATTGCATTTTTGGCAGCATCCAAAAGTTGCTGTTTTGTTTTCATGCCGGATTCTTGCCATAGAATTTCTCCATTTTTAAAGAGAATCAAAGTAGGCACAGATCTTACCTTAAATCTTTGCGCTATAGACTGATTTTTATCAATATCGATTTTGATTACTCTGACTTTACCATCTATTTCATTTGCGAATTCTTGGAGGATCGGCCCTTGCATCTTACAAGGTCCACACCACAGCGCATGAAAGTCAACTAAAACGAGTTCTTGGCTATTGATGATTGAAGAAAAATTACCTTTCATTGTACTAATTGTTTAGCAAGTTAATTAAAGCAAAAGCAGTATTTATTATTAGTTTTGTCGTAATGAATAATACAATCTTTAAACTACACATTATTAAGAACAATTCTGATTATGAGGATGTTGCATTCAAATCAGATTTACTTAATTTGAATTACAAATTTGCTTCAGCATATTACATACATCATACTGGTTTACAGGACTTTCTTAGGTTTCCAGATGATAAAGAGGAGAGTGCCAATAAACGAATTGTATTTAAGCACTTTTTAAGTTTGATGCTAAGTAAACTGATGTTACTAAAAAGAGACCATAACCTGTACTTTCCAATTGATATGGATGAAGATTTTACCAGTGTTTTGAAATGTAGTTTGAATGCAGATGAGCAGTTCTCTTTACAGTTTGGAGTGATCGATAAAGAAGGAATAGGAATAGACATTGTCACTTTTGATCCTGTAGGAGAAATTGATAAAGCTTTCACTGGTCAAACCGCTAAGGTGGAATGTGAGAAGGAGGCGCTAGAACATGCCATCGCCGAAAATCTATTGCTATTAAATCAAGAAGCAATACAATTTATCCCATCAACAAATTTAAACTAAAGGCTATGGATCAAGGTACGTGTTTAGCGACAAAAGCAATTATGGAAGAAGGTGCAGAAGTAGGGTATATGTTCAGAGAAGCATCCGATTTTGAAGATGATACAGGATGGAGATTTTTCACTGGAGATGAATCCTTAGACTTTATAGACCAAGATGATAATATCGGTATCTACAAAATAGCAGATGTGGTAAAGCAAGATTCGAGCATTGAGAAATATCTGAATTCATCTATAGGTACAGAACTAGAGCGCACCACTGGCTCGAAAGAATTTGTAATTGTTACCGCAGAGTAAAAACTATTGTTCGGTTATAAAAGTGAATATGTGATTTTGCTTTTGCTGAAAAATCACTTACAACTAAATGATTAAGTTTATGAAAAACCATTTTCTATTTTTTTTATTAATCTGTGGAGCAACATTCTGTTTTGGCCAAAACCGCACCGTAGGCACAATAATCAATACAGAAGAATCACTTGAAGGCTATACATTTTTCTCTCCCTTTTCTGGGCGCAATGCCTATATGATAGATAATTGCGGTAATCTCGTCAATAGATGGGATCAGGGTACGCTTCCTGGTTTGGCTGCTTATTTTGAACCCAATGGTCAAATGCTTAGAACGTATAAGCCTAGCCCAAATGGTCCATTTACCTCTGCAAGTAATTCTGGAGGGCTTGCATTAGTAGATTGGGAAAACAATACGACTTGGTCATATGAATTGAATACAGCCACAGAATTGTCTCATCACGATGCCATCATGATGCCTAATGGCAACTTCTTGATGCTAACTTGGGAATTAATATTTGAGAATGAGCTTATTCAGAACGGGCGAGACCCAAATCAAATTGCACCACAAGGCTTTGCGTGGGGAGAGCGAATAATAGAAGTAAGACCAGTAGGGACTGATGATATCGAAATTGTTTGGGAGTGGAGAATAAAGGATCATCTGATACAAGATCGAGATGCTTTACTTAGCAATTTTGGAGTAGTTTCAGAACATCCAGAATTGTTTGATATTAATCTACCTGACCTCAATAGCTCAAATTCACATTCTAATTTTGATTACAATCATTTCAATGCTATTGACTATAATGAAGAATTTGATCAAATATTAATCTCTGTTAGAAACTCTGATGAGATATGGATAATTGATCATAGCACCACCACTGCCGAAGCTGCAACTCATGAGGGTGGACGTTCTGGGAAAGGAGGAGATATACTCTATAGATGGGGGAACCCTTCTGCATATCAAGGTGCTTCAGTGGCTAGTCAGAAACTATTTGGCCAGCATGGGGTACACTGGATAGAAGATGGGCCACAAAAAAATAAAATTCTCATATTCAATAACGGTAACGGGAGGCCGGGAACTGATTTTTCAACAGTAGAAATTTTGGATCCCCCTATACTTGCGGATGGTAATTATGAAAGAGAAGCGAATCAGCCTTTTGGGCCAGAGAATACAGAATGGACTTATGGAGATGAAATTTCGCAACGATTTTATTCACCTTTCCTATCCAATGCTCAATATCTAGAGAATGGTAATGTATTGATCAATGCCGGAAGTTTGGGTACCATATTTGAAATCAATCCCGAAAAGGAAATTGTTTGGGAATACATAATTCCTTTGTTCGGAGATTTTGCAGCTACGCAAGGAGACAATATAAATAACAACGCTACTTTTCGCGCCTATAAATATCCATTTGATTTTTCAGGATTTGAAGGTATCGATATCGAAGTCGGAGAGCCAATAGAGTTGAATCCAATTCCCTTAGCAATTTGCGATAATCTGAATTCAACAAGCGAACCGATAGAAGCCAATAATATTTTGGTTTATAAAACAGGCAATGAGCTTGTTATTGATAACGCAAGTGCAATTAATTATGAAGTTAGCTGTTACGATATTGCCGGATCTCATATAGCTAATTTTAGGGTTGGTGAAGGGCAAACTCGATTTCAAGATTCAAAATTGACTGTAGGCGTGTATGTGTTGAATTTCAAAGCTCCATTAGGCGACTCTTTCTCTAGATTATTTGTTTACTAAATACTCAATTCAAATTTTTCTGCGGCCTAGTTTGGTTTAATTTATTCTCATTTATTTTTTAACTTGGGAAGCTCAAATTAAGACCACGCACTATGAATAATGAGAACAGCGTTTCCAATACCTCATTTATTGGAAAGATATTAGCAGTTATATTGGCTTTTGGCCCTGGTATTTTTGCGATAGGATATACTATCGGTACGGGTAGTGTTACCTCTATGATTGTAGCGGGTAGTAGATATGGGATGCAGCTATTATGGGTACTTTTTCTAAGTTGCTTTTTTTCTGGAATTCTTATTTATGTGTATGGCAAGTTTGCCTTGTTCAGTGGACAAACGGCATTGTATGGATTCAGGAAAAATATCAAGTACGGTAAGTATTTAGCGCTATTCATCTTGATCGCAGTGAGCTTTGGGCAGTGGGGATCTTTGATGGGGATACTAACCATTTCATCCAATATCATATTTGAAATATTGAGCCTGAATTTCCCAGGTATCGCAGAAAATCAATATGCAATAGTATTAATCATCGCTACTGCAATCATAGCTTTGTTCTATGGTATAATGCTGATAGGGAAGTATAGTTTTTTCGAAAAGTTGCTCATCATATTTGTGTCCATCATGGGATTCTCTTTCGTGATATCCTTGTTTTTCGTGCACCCATTGCCTATGGATGTAGTAGTAGGTATGATACCAAGTATTCCACAAGAGGAAGGCGGATTATTGTTAGTGGCTGCATTTGTAGGGACGACTATGGCTGCTGCGACTTTTCTTTCACGCCCATTATTTATACAGGGTAAAGGTTGGACTAAAGCGGACGATAAACAACAAAAGAATGATGCTATTGTAGCAGCTATATTAGTATTTGCAATAAGTGGTGCTATCATGGCGGTTGCTCATGGAGCCTTATTCAATGAGGGTAAGACGGTAGAACGGGTATTAGATATGGCTTCCACTTTGGAACCTATCGCAGGAAATCTTGCAGTAAGCATTTTCTTTTTCGGAACGCTTAGTGCAGGTTTGTCTTCTATATTTCCATGCTTGCTTATTGCACCACTTCTCTTGGCTGATTATCAATCTGGAGAGCTGGATACCAAGTCTAAGCAGTTTAGAATAATCACTTTGTTAGCTTGTGTTGCCGCTTTGATCGGCCCCATAGTCGGTGGTAAGCCAATTCAAATTCAAATCCTTTCCCAGGTATTTAATGTATTCGCTTTGCCTGCTGTGGTGCTAGGTATCATTATTCTCATCAATAAGAAGGGCTTGATGGGTGAGGCTCGGATTGGTCAGTTTGTGAAAGTCAGTCTTTATGTTGCTTTTGTGTTTTCATTGATTGTTTCATTAACGGGGGTGCTTGGATTGCTGGGGTATTAATTCTAGCCTTTAGCCGATTAGCCATTAGCTATTAGCCTTTATTTTCCATTCGGGGCTTCAATTTATATATCATATTAAATAGGGTTAAAACCCTATCCTTTTGTATTGGCTCCTTTCAGGAGCATTGAGTTTGGAGCAAGAGCAAAGAGCAAAGAGCAAAGAGCAAAGAGCAAAGAGCAAGAGCAAAGACCAATAGCAAAGAGCAAGTGTTTTTTGAGTTACACAACAGCTAGAACCTAGAACCTTGCCCCTAGAACCTTATAGCGCAGGCGTACAGCTGGAGCTCGACAAGCCGGATGGCGCGTAGAGGTGAGGGACAGAAGTGGTATCGCGGTTTTTTTACCGCGGTAGGAACGGATGGCCCGCCGCCTTCCGATTTTTCATCGGGATGGCGGCACCCCCGTGTGCCGTGCATGCGGATTAACTAGGTGGTGAAAGTCCACTGTGGAGGTAAGTAGTGCTAACCACTAGCTAAGAGCAAGGGTGTCCATCGTGAGGTGGAATCTGAAGGAAGCTTAAGGCAAAACTCTGAGCCGAGG
>CALIEI010000094.1 GCA_938022165.1 uncultured Saprospiraceae bacterium
AGACAAGCCACACGAGACGCTGGTAAGTTAGCCGGCCTAGATGTGCTTAGGATCTTGAATGAACCTACTGCTGCCGCTCTAGCTTATGGACTGGAACAAACAGAAAATGCGTTGATCGCTGTGTATGATTTGGGAGGAGGAACATTCGACATTTCTATACTACATATACAGGAAGGGATTTTTGAAGTCTTGTCTACCAATGGGGATACCTTTTTAGGTGGAGATGATTTTGACAGAGCGATTCAAGATCTCTGGATCAAGTCGAATCATCTAGAAGAATTTGAAAACAACAAGGTTGTAATGCAGCAATTGCGTTTGGCTGCAGAAGAAGCCAAAAAGGCTTTGAGCAATAATGATCGATATACGCAAGAGGTGAAACTAGATAGAAAAAAAATCACCTTAGACATTACTGCCGAGACTTTCAAATCCATAACTGAACAGTTCATCAACAGAACGATTGATGCATGTAAGCAAGCACTTAAAGACGCAGAGAAATCAGTCGCAGAAATAGATGAAGTTTTACTTGTTGGCGGATCTACCCGTATGCCGATTGTAAAGGAAGCAGTTTCTACTTTCTTTAAGAAGCAAGCGAATGATTCACTCAATCCGGATGAGGTGGTTGCTTTGGGTGCCGCCGTTCAGGCAGACATTCTTGGTGGCAATCAAAAAGGAATGCTGTTATTAGATATCACTCCTTTATCACTAGGTATAGAAACGGTAGGTGGCCTAATGGATCCGATCATTTCAAGAAACTCTAAGGTTCCGATCAGAGCTGGGCGTTCTTATACTACCTCTGTCGATGGACAAACCAATCTCAAAGTAGCCGTCTATCAAGGAGAACGCGATCTTGTACAACATAATAGAAAATTAGGCGAGTTTATTCTGAAGGGCATCCCTCCTATGCCCGCCGGTATCCCAAAGATCGAAATACACTTTATCGTCAACGCTGATGGCATACTGAAAGTACGAGCCAAAGAACTCCGATCCGATACCAAAACTGAAGTCGTCATCAAATCACAATATGGTGTCAGCGAAGAAGATATGGCTAAGATGCTTCTAGATTCTATTCAGAATGCAGAATCTGACATGCAGATTAAAGTTCTATTGGAAGCTAGGAATGAAGCGGCTAATATTCTCATGGGTGTGGATCGTTTCTTAAAGCAAAATTCGGAGAGCCTCCAAGAAGATCAATTGACAGAGATCAACAGACTGCGTAATGATTTGCAAACTGCAAAGGAAGGCGAAGATAAAGACGCCATCAACCTCGCCATGCAAAAGATCAATGAATACACTGCTCCGCTAGCACACATCGCCATGGATAATGCGATTGATCAGGCTATGAAGGGGAAGAAGCTTTAGGAGGCTGTTAGATTTTGGCTATTAGCTGTTAGCTTTTTGAAAAGGTAATAAGTAATAGGTACAAGGCTATAGGTTCAAGGTACAAGCTCATTTCTTACGTGTTCTTTTACCATCGAAGGAACCAAAGGCTAAACTGGCGTGTTCAAGCTTGTCCAACTCAGAGAGGTGGGACACTGCAGAATTCTTATATGTCTTGAGTAAGATAAAGAGATCTTATATTCCTTATGTGGGTAATGCACATGATAGAGAGGCAAAGCTGGTTCGGGAAAACACCTTAGGCACCTTAGCTCCTCTTACTTGTTCAAGATACCTAAGGAAAAACTTAGGTGTCTTGTGCACGCTAGAGAGGTCTTAGGTAACCAAGGTGGTTAAGCACTCGCTAGAGAGGCAAAGCTAGAAAACCTAGATACCCTAAGCTATACTACTATCTATCTATTAAAAGACCTTGCATGCCTCGGCAGGAGCCTCGGTTCTCTCACTAAAAATGTCCACTGGACATTTTTTGCTGCGCATCGCTCGTTCACCTAGACACCTAGATACCTAGACACCTAGACCGCTAGACCGCTAAACACCTAAAAAACACATATGTCGGAAAAAGCACCTTTGTTCTCTACCCTGAAGAGTGTAATTTTTTACTAATTTTGGCTTTTTTTATCCTTTTTGGAATTGTTAACCTAAATGCTAAGTTATGGCTGATACGATTGATACCATAACCATAACCGTAAACATGAATCGACTACAAACAATAGCGACGATATTGATATCGTCATTAGCACTGATTCTCCCATTTAGCTCAACTCTAGCACAATCGAGCGAGAAGCTCCAAAAAGATCTCAATAGAGTATTATACTTTGATGCAGACCTAGACTTAGAAAAAGTCCCGGGCCTAATGATTGGTATCATACAAGGAGATTCAACTTACACTTTTTCTTATGGAAGTCTTTCAAAAACAGAGAAACTAGATCCACAAGTAAATTCAATATTTGAAATCGGAGGCATCACCAAAGTTTTTACCGCTTCTCTTGTTGAGATTTTGGTAGCAGAAGGGCTAATGAATTATGAAACTAGTCTCAATGATTACCTGCCAGCTTCTATCCGCAATCCTAAATCTGATATTTCTCTTTATGAAGCGATCACCCATACTGCTGGCATGCCTAGGCTTCCACATGGTATAGGTAAAAGAGAAAAGGAAGCCAACAATCCTTATGCGCATTATGCAAAGAGTGATTTGTTTGATTTCTACAAAAATTACTACCCAATCGAAGAAGAAGAAAATAAATACCAGTACTCACATGTAACCTATGCACTCATAGAAACAGCGATTGAAAATATGACTGGCGAGCGATTTGAAGATGTACTCCAAGAAAAATTATTGGGCCCACTACAGTTGGAAGATACCAACATTAGACTATCTGAAGATCAAGAAAAAAGACTTTCTCCAGGATACAATTTATTGGGTGACTTAACCAAGCCTTGGCGCTTTAGCAGTTTTAGAGGCTCTGTTGGTATGAAGTCTTCCGTTCAAGACATGCTGAAATTCGTGAAAGCACAAATGGGTGATGAAGATCAAAAGTATACATCTCTATTTAAAAATATGCATAAACCACTTCACGAAACGGAGATTGCTAAAGGTAACTATATTGGTAAGTCTTGGCATGTAATCAAAAAGAAAAATCACAATATTGTGCTACATGCTGGTTCTACAAGTGGTCATCAAGCTTTCGTTGGTTTTGTCAAAGAAACGAATACTGGAGTTGTAATTCTATCTAACTCAGAACAAGGTGCAAACAGCATGGGTTATTTGATTTTGAGATATTTGAATAACAACTGGAGAAAGCCTAAAGTAAAATCGTAAACATAAAATGAGTAAGAATAAGAAAAACCGAAAAGGAGTAGTTTATTCTACAAACCCTGACCATGACTATTCATTTCATGAGAATGAAGAGGATGGCACTCTACCTTCTCAGCAACAAAAGCTATACGTTTCGATAGATCGCAAACAGCGAAAAGGTAAAGAGGTCACTTTGATTGAAGGTTATATAGGCCACACTGATGACCTCAAGGACTTAGGCAAAATGCTTAAATCTAAATGTGGTGTTGGAGGAGCTGTCAAGGATGGCGAAATCATGATCCAAGGTAATAATCGCGACAAGATAGTTAAGCTATTATTGGACGCTGGTTACTCGCAGACCAAGAAGAAAGGGGGATAATCTAATTTACAAACCTTATGCACAGCAGTAGAAGTTTGCTGTCGTCCCCGTGGTGAATACGGGACAGGCCCTCAGGACTCGTTTATTATTTTCTCTTTGAATAGGGCTTCACCCTATCCTTTAGGCTTTGCTCCCTTCAGGAGCATTAAATAGTACTAGCTTTTTAATCTTTGATCTTTTATAAGCTAATTTTACAATTAAGTCTCTTCTTCAGTAAGCTATCGAGCTTATCGAAACCAAAGTTATTAGCTTTAGATATAGTTTCTTTTTTTGCTGAAAGCAAAAAACATAGAGCTCGGAGAGCGTCAGGACAAGTGGTGGAAGTGGTTCCGCTTTTTTGCGGAAGGAACGGACGACACGGTGCCAAATGTAGCGCAGCGAAATGATGGCATGGCCCCTACTCCTTTTTATTTTGTAAATTAAACCTTTGTTTTGAAAAATACTTAAAGGAACTGATGGATAAAAAATTGAAGGTGTTGGTATCGGGAACGGGATTCGCGGGGCAAGGACATACGGAAGCATTCAGAGCAGTTGGTGCTGAAGTGGTTGGAATCGTAGGAAGAACACCTAGCGTGGTAAGTGAAGTCGCGCAAAAAATGGGCATCCCGTACCAAGGATCTGACTGGAAGCAGGCATTAAAAGATTGCCAACCGGACATCGTATCCATAGGCACACCGGGAGGCGCGCATTACGATTCCATTCGTCAAGCAATAGAACATGGCTGCCATGTATTTTGTGACAAACCGCTAACTGATACAGGCGAATCGGCAGTAGAATTGTACGAAATGGCTAAGGCAAAAAATGTAAAAACAGCCTTCGCATCTAGCTTTAGGTATATGCCTCATATACAACATGCCAAGCGTCTAGTAGCAGAAGGTGTGATCGGAGAACCTGTTGAAGTAGAGTGCATTTCGCACTTCAATTTGGAACGGGATATTCCATTTGGATGGTCTCATCGTAAAGAAGATGGTGGTGGTAGATTGAACAATAATTTCACTCATAAGATTTCTATTGTAACCTCTGTGATTGGGGAAAAGATATTATCAATTATTGGAGATGTACGAGATGATATGGGTAAGGCGCCGATTGTAAAAGGCGTACATAATTTTAAAACTAGAAGGGATCATATTCCTAAGGATCTAAATGACCCGTCGCTAAAATGGGGAGAGAGCAATGTGGAATGGACCTACACGGTGATGGCTCAACTGGAAAGCCCTATGGCTAGCAAACCTGTTTCTGTCTTGTTTAAGCATGGAGGGTTGAATCCAAGATTTAATGAAGACCACATTGTTTTTTATGGGACAAAAGGAGCTATTTATATTAAAGGACATTATGGGCATGGGCCGCTTTATACTTGGAGTGAAAATAAAACTTGGGACGAAATCCCCTTGCCTCAAGATATTGCTGACGATCAGCCAAAGATAAAGGGCGATACGGAGCGCAATTGGCAATGTTTGGTCAGAGAGTTTGTAAAAGATATCAAAGGTGAACCATTCAATCCTTACCAAACTTTTAAAGAAGGTAGTTTGTATCAGCAACTCATAGACATCATAAGGAAAAATAATAATTGGACGGAGGTAAGCCATCTACAATAAAATAAGCATGGGTAATAATGCTATGGTATATGAGTACTTGGTGATCGGCGCATACTTCGCGTTAATCATCGGAATTGGATTTACCTTCAAGAATATGGCTAGTAAATCTACTAGCGATTATTTTCGTGGTGGCGGTCGCATGTTATGGTGGATGGTAGGCTCAACCGCATTCATGATGCAATTTTCTGCATGGACGTTTACGGGTGCAGCGGGTAAAGCATTTACTGATGGCTTTGCAGTGTGTTTGGTCTTTTTTGCAAATACGTTTTCTTACTTCTGTGGTTGGTTATACTTTGCTCAGCGGTTTAGGCAGACCAGAGTAGACACTCCTACCGAAGCGATTAAAGGTCGTTTTGGGCCTCAAAACGAATTGTTCTTTTCTTGGGCATTGATTGTTTTCACCTTACTCAATGCTGGGATTTGGTTGAACGCATTAGGGGTGTTTGCCAGTGCTGTTTTTGCCTCTGATATTAGCATCACGATTATCATCACTGGATTTACGGTAGTCTTTGTATCCGTACTTTCTGGAGCATGGGGAGTAGTCGCTTCGGACTTTATGCAAACTTTGGTAGTAGCAGTTATTTCTATTGCCTGCGCGATTGTAGCATTGATCAAAGTAGGTGGTCCGGTGGAGATGGTTACCAATTTTCCATCTGGCTTCATAATGGGGCCTAATATGAACTACGGTTTACTATTAGTAGGCACCTTTGTTTTCTTCTTGGCCAAACAGTTGGTTACGATTATGAATCTGCATGACTCATTTCGATTTTTGACTGCCAAGGATTCTATAAATGCGCGTAAAGCGGCTTTGCTGGCGATGTGCTTAATGGGTGTAGGTAGCATCATTTGGTTTATTCCTCCTTGGGCTTCTGCCATTCTTTATCCAGACGCAGCTTCTGCTTATCCAGAATTGGGAAGCAAGGCAGCAGACGCCATCTACTTAGTATTTACTCGAAATACGATGCCAGTTGGAACAGTGGGTTTGATGCTCGCAGGTTTGTTTGCGGCTTCTATGTCATCAATGGATTCTGCCTTAAATAAAAATACGGGCATTCTTATTCGTAGCGTGTACCAACCCTACTTAGCTAAGAGAAACAGACAACTAGATGATAAAAAATTATTGAGACTAAGTATGATCATAAGTTTTGTAAGTGGGATTCTTGTCATCGGAATGGCGCTTTTCTTTAGATCACTTAAAGAGCTTAGTTTGTTTGACTTGATGATGTCTTTGTCTGCTATGATTCAAGTACCCTTATTGATCCCTTTAATACTCGGTTTATTTATTAAGAAGACTCCAAAGTGGGCTCCTTGGGTTACGGTTTTGTTAGGCTTGTTCTTGTCTTGGTTTATGAAGGAGGTGTTTACGCCTCGGGTTTTTGCTGAGTGGATTGGTATTGATCCTTTTACAAAACGGGAGTCAGCTGATATGGGATTGATTCTTACGCTTGGTGCGCACATCTTTATCACCTCCCCTTTCTTTTGCTTGACTTCCTTATTTTACAATGAAGCAAGAGATCAAAATAAAAAGGAAACAGATCATTTTTTCAAGAATCTAGAAACGCCTGTTGTTGCAGATGATAAACAAGATGAGTTTGATCGTCAGCAAAGAAACAAACTGGGTACAATGGTAATTTGTATGAGTGCAGGAATTGGCTTGATGATTCTAATTCCAAATCCACTCTGGGGAAGGTCAATCTTTTTGATTTGTGCGCTAGTAATTTTCTTGATCGGGTTTATGTTGAGGAGGAGCGCCTTTAGATAGAGAATTATGAATTATGGATGATGAATTATGGATGATGAATTATTAATTGCAAATCAGCTTTTCTCATTCATATTTCATAATTCATCATCCATAATTATTAAAACTATTTGCCAAATAGCTTTTGTAACATTGGGTCAGTTGGGTTGGCACGTTCTGCTTTTTCAGCATTGCCCATCATAGCGAAAAGACCGTCAACAGCACCTGAAGTTGCTAGGTCCGCAATCGAAGGCTTGTTGCCACCAAGAAGGTTAGCCGCTTGTCCACCTAATGCAGAAGTAATTGCACCTAAACCACCATTAGCTGTTAGCTTTTGAGTAATGGCAGGTAACAAAGCAGCTTGTAATTTTGCACCAGCAGCTTTCTTAAGAAAGTCAGTAGCTCCAGTGTTGCCACCTTGCAAAAGTCCTAATGCATCAGCTGCAGGAATATTACTAGTCGCTTTACTTAAAATAGAAGGCACAATATCCTTTACGGATGAAGCCAATGCACCATTCAACAAACCTAATGCCTTTGAACCCGCTGGAGAAGCACCTAATAGATTAGTTACCGAAGAAAGACCTGAAGGGAGCACAGCTTTCATAGCAGCGTTACCAAGGATATTACCAGTGAAACCAGATAAAGCGTTAGAGCTAGCACCACCTAAAAGCGTCTGTACAGCACTTAAAGCTTTTGTTGGTGAAAGACCCGTCAAACCTTTGTTTAGACTACAAGAGGGCATCAGCGCAAGGATAAATACCGCAAATGACAGAGAAATAAAATTCTTCATGGTTGATATGATTTTTTATATTGAGTAATGAATTAATGCACTTTGTGTATTACAACATTAATTAAGACGTAAGTAATTGATTAAGTAACCATTATCCTGATTTTTAATGTTCTTTATTTGATGAAGTGGTGTAGTTTGTTTTTATTGATCCTAGTGTTGGCTTCTTGTATTGACAATGTAGCTCCATCTGTGCAGCTTTCTCATGGGATAGATGAGTCAGCCGGTAGGGGCTCAGCATATATCATCACTACGTCAAGTGCTACCTACTATTTAGAAAAAGGAGGTGGTGGACTATCTAGTATGCTGGATAAAGATGGAATAGACTGGTTGGGATTTCACAACAAGGAAGGTTCTGCGCACAAAGGAGAATATCGAGGTTTTCCAAATGCAGTACACAAACAAGATGGAAGTTATTTTCATGCAATGAATGCAAAAACAGATCCTTCAAATTCTACTGTTACTATTGAGCACAAGGATCATGTACAGATCATCTTCACCTCAGATAATTCAAAATGGGAAGGGCAATGGGACTTTTATGAAAGTCGTTGTGATTTTAAGATGAGTAAAATCAGCCCTGGTTATAAATATTGGATTCAATATGAAGGAGTTCCAGGAGGCACAATGGATAGCACCGACTATTGGTATGCCTCTGGCGATGTAAGTAAACATCCAATTACGGATCATTTTGAAGGTGATTTACCTGCACCAGAATGGATGGCTTTTGGAGACCAAGATTCTCCTCGTGTATTGTATATGCTGCACCATGAAGATGATCAATATCCTGACAATTATGTGGATAGAGCGGATATGACAGTGCTTGGTTTTGGTCGAGAAAACAAAGATAAGTACCTTACGGAAGTGCAAACATTTTCTATTGGTTTTGTTGAATCCACTGATCCTGAAATAGTAAACAAATCGATTAAACTTGTGTTAAAATAGATTTTTTTACTTTTGTCAAATTCTATAAATATCAATTAATGATTTTTATGAAATATCCAGTTTTTATTATAGCCCTAATTATTCTTTTGGCTGGCTGTAAAAGTTCTTCTATTATCCCTTCCCCTTCGACACCACCTTCTCTAAATGCTCCGAGTATAGGTTCAATGACAAAGGTCGAAAATAAAGATGAACTATATCAAGCCGTCTCAGAAGCAGAGCCTGGAGATAAAATAGTGATGGCAAATGGAGAATGGGAAAATGTAGAGATCAAAATAAAGAACAGTGGTACAGGGAAAAATCCAATCACACTAAGTGCTGAATCTCCTGGTAAAGTTTTATTACAAGGGCAATCTAATTTGGAACTAGGTGGAAACCATATAGTGGTTGAAGGATTATACTTCACAAATGGGTATTCTCCTTCACGATCCGTTATACAGTTTGCTACTAAAGAAGCTGTAGCTAATCATTGTACTGTAACAAATTGCGTTATTAAAGACTATAATAAAATGCAACGAAATAAAACAGATCTTTGGATTTTACTATATGGTAGAAATAATCAAGTAGACCATTGTTATCTAACTGGAAAATCAAACC
>CALIEI010000095.1 GCA_938022165.1 uncultured Saprospiraceae bacterium
CGGACAGGGAACCCCTGTTTCCAGGATGAAAACCTGGCGTCCTAACCCCTAGACGAACGGGCCATTACAGAAGTCAAAAACCAAACTTCTCTGAAACGGAACGCAAATATATTGCCTATAATTGAAAATAGAAAGCTCTTGCCAATTATATTTTTAAAAAAAACCTATAAGTACATTACAAAGTCTGATAATATTTAAAAAACAGCGTACATTTGCTGCATATTAGATAACATATAATAATAACATACATAATCAGCTAACATGGCAAAAAGAATAGCAATTAACGGTTTTGGTAGAATTGGAAGACTGACATTCAGGAACTTACTTAATAAAAAAGGTATTGAAGTAGTAGCAATCAATGACCTAACTGATAATAAAACACTGGCTCACCTATTAAAATATGATAGTGCACATGGCCAATTTGACGGTACAGTAAAATATGACGATACTTCACTTACAGTCAATAGAAAAAAGATTCAAGCGTTTTCTCAGCGTGATCCTGCAAAATTACCTTGGAAAAAACTAAAAGTGGATGTAGTACTAGAATGTACTGGATTTTTCAGAACTAAATCTGCAGCAAGTTTACACCTAAAAGCGGGTGCAAAGGACGTTGTGATTTCTGCCCCTGCAAAAAGTGACGATGTTCAAACTATCGTGCTAGGTGTAAATGATGAAGATCTAGACAGAAGAGCAAATGTATTCTCTAATGCTTCTTGTACAACGAACTGTTTGGCCCCATTGGTAAAGGTTCTAGAAGACAATTGGGGAGTAGTAAATGGTTCTATGACTACTACTCATGCCTATACTGGTGATCAAAGAATGCAAGATGCTCCTCATTCTGATTTAAGAAGAGCGAGAGCAGCAGCCTTCAATATTGTACCCACTTCAACGGGTGCTGCAAAAGCAGTAAGTAAAGTAGTTCCTAGTATAGCAGGAAAATTAAGTGCAATGGCATTAAGAGTACCAGTTATTACGGGTTCATTAGTAGAATTAAACGTTGTACTTAACAAGCCAACTACTGCTCAGAAAGTTAATGCTAAGTTTAAATCTATATCTAGAGGAGCAATGAAAGGCATCTTACAGTATGCAACTGATCCAATAGTATCTAGCGACATCGTAAGAAATCCACACTCTTCTATTTTTGATTCATTGCTTACCTCAGTAAATGGCAATATGCTGAAAGTAGTAAGTTGGTATGACAATGAAGCTGGATACTCTGCTAGACTCGCAGATTTATGTGTTATGGTAGCTGGCAAGAAAAAGGCCACTAGAAAGAAAACGACTAAGAAAAGAACTGCTAAAAAAGCAACAGCAAAGCGAACTACTGCTAAAACAGGCAGAGCGAAGCGAACTACCGCCAAAAGAGTAGTTAAGAAAAAATAAAATTCAATTATTTATTGAATAACTCATTTTAAAGCAAATCTAAAACACCCTTGGCAATCTATATTGCAAGGGTGTTTTTGAATCCACAAAAAACAATTATGAATTTTTCTAACAGCAAAGTACTTATCCGAGTAGATTTCAATGTTCCTTTAGATGGACAATTCAACATCACCGATGACACACGTATTGAGGCAGCTATTCCTACGCTAAAAAAACTACTAGAGAAAAATAACGCCTTGATCATCATGTCTCATCTTGGTAGACCACAGAAGAAAAAGAATGAAGATGGCAGTATAAATGTCAAAAAATTCACCTTGGAGCATGTTGTTGGTAGATTAAGTGCACTATTAGGAACACCAGTCCAATTTGCTAATGATACTATCGGTGAAGATGCAAAAGCGAAGAGTGAAGCCCTATCGGCAGGTGAAGTTTTGCTTTTAGAAAATACTAGATTCCATGCCGAAGAAGCTGCTGGTGATGAACAATTCGCAAAACAGCTTTCCATTATGGGAGACGTCTATATCAATGATGCATTTGGTACGGCGCATAGAGCGCATGCTTCAACAGCAACTGTCGCCAAATTTTTCTCTAAGGATAAAAAAGCATTTGGCCTTTTGATGAAAAAGGAATTGGAAAATGCCGAAAAAGTAATTAAAAACCCTACTCGACCCTTTACGGCTATCGTAGGTGGTGCTAAAGTATCTGATAAAATTTTACTTATAAAACAATTAATAAGTAAAGTGGATAACATCATCATCGGTGGAGGGATGGCTTATACTTTTATGAAAGCTAAAGGAGGAGCCATTGGGACATCTTTAGTTGAACTCGATAAAATGCAGCTAGCTAATGAGCTAATTGCGCTCGCCAAAGAAAAGAATGTCAACTTCTATCTTCCGCAAGACTCTATTATTGCTGACTCATTTAATAAAGAAGCAAAGACCAAAGCTTGTCCTAGTGACGAAATTGAAGATAATTGGATGGGGCTTGATATAGGAGAAAAGGCTAGAACTGAATTTTCAGATGTAGTAGAAGCCTCTAAAACAGTGCTATGGAATGGGCCTATGGGCGTCTTTGAAATGGAGCCTTTTGCCGGGGGGACCAGAGCTATTGCCCACGCAGTAGCCTATGCTACTTCTCAAGGGGCGTTCTCACTTATTGGAGGCGGAGACTCTGTTGCTGCTATAAACCAAAGTGGATTGAACGAACAAGTTAGTTTCATTTCTACTGGAGGAGGTGCCATGTTAGAATACCTCGAAGGAAAAGAGTTGCCCGGAGTAGCAGGGATTCTCAATGATTAAATCTCATTTGTATGCAAGAAGAGTTCATTTTAAAAAAACTAGAATTAGCTGATGCATTGATATTTGCATTACATGCTAACAATTACAATGTTTGGATAAACTTAACTGACCGCTTCCCACATCCTTATACGGAAGAGAATGCTAAGGATTTCATAAAAATGACTCTTGCTCATCAGCCTACTCAAATAAAAGGAATATATATTGGTGAGGAACCCATTGGAGCAATAGGGCTACACCCATTAGAAGATGTTTTTGCAAAAAATATAGAATTAGGATATTGGATTGCTGAACCCTATTGGGGCAAAGGAATTATGTCCAAAGCAATAGGCCAAACAGTAGAATACGCATTCGCAAATTTCGATATTAATCGCATTTTTGCTCGCCCGTTTGGCCGCAACAAAGGCTCGATAAAAGCGCTAGAAAAAAATGGATTTCAGCTCGAAGCTACCCTTCCAAGTACCATCTTCAAAGATGGAAAATTTGAAGATGAACTCGTTTATGCTATCCGCAAATAACGAATTTCCATTCCCAATGACATTTCTATTTGACGAAATTATTGACATTCTGCAACGAAATTGGTACTTTATTTATCTTTCAAGCGGAGTGTAAAGTGAATTCTATATTTATACATTTTGAATAATTCACATATGCTTACTCCGTTTTTATTTGGCACTATATTGTCATTATAATTAAGCATAAACCATTCAATTTTATTGTATGAGAATCAATCACTATATATACCTTTTGTGTTTCGCCATTATTGCTACTAGCTGTGTACAAGATGATCCGATGGAGGATGAGGTAAAAACCACTTTTGGAGCATTTGAAGTTCTAGAAAATAATTCTGTGCTTATGACAGGGCTTATTAATGATAATACTGCCACTGATCTTACGGAACTCATAGAGACCTTTCCAACTACTACTTCGATTACTATGGGTGATGTTGATGGAGCTACTACACATGAAGCCGCGTTTAATGCAGCACGTATAGTTAGAGCAAATAATTTGAACATCCATATTTCTGATAATAGTACTATTCGAAAAGAAGCAACAAATTTTTTCCTTGGCGGAATTCAACGCACTAAAGGCGAAAATGTACGCATCGGAGTAAGTGCATGGATAAACGACCAAGGACAAGAAGCTACCGATTTTGGTTTTGGTGATAGTGCGCATTTGCCATGGATCAATTTTTATCAAGAAATGGGTTTCTCATTTCAATTGGCAGCTGATTTTTACAACTTTTATATTTTCGCCGCCCCTTCAGACGAAATTTTCTTTATGACGGATGATCAGTTAAATACCTTCGACATTATAAATTAATCGTTGAAATAAATTTCGGTACTTTTCAGATAATGCCCATATTGTGTCCAGATCAAAAACAACTCCCTATGGATTTGGTACAAAGTCTTGTGGAGCATCTTACGCTTCAAAAAATAGACAGCAATATATTTCAAGGAACTTCCAAAGAAGTTAGTTCTACTAGAGTATTTGGTGGACAAGTACTAGCGCAAGCCTTGCACGCGGTCACTCAAACTGTTGACCCGGATCGCTCTATTCATTCTATGCATGCTTATTTCATACTGCCCGGTAACACTAAGGACAACATTACCTATGTAGTGGATCGCACCAGAGATGGCGGAAGTTTTACGACTAGAAGAGTAAGGGCTGTACAATATGGCAAAGACATTTTTATCATGGCTGCATCTTTTCAGAAACGCCAAGATGGCCTCAATCATCAAATTGATATGCCAGAAGTTCCTGACCCCAACGAACTAGTAACAGATCAAGAATTGGCTGCAAAATTTGGAGACTTTCTATCTCCAAAATTTAAAGAAATGATTCGCGTCAGACCCATCGAATTCAAACCCGTTGAGCTGCCTGATCTATTTACTCCAGTAAAAAGTAAACCATTTCAGCATGTATGGTTGAGGGCAAAAAGTAAGTTGCCAGATGACCCTCATATCCATCAGCAAATATTAGCCTATGCATCTGACTACAATTTACTCACGACAGCTATGCGACCTCATGAAGTGACCTTGAAAGATATCCAACTGGCGAGCCTAGATCATGCCATGTGGTTTCATCGTGAATTTAGAGTTGATGAATGGCTTCTCTATGCACTCGAATCTCCAAGTAGTAGCAACAGTAGAGGATTTACTAGAGGCAATATCTTCAATAGAGAAGGCATGCTTGTAGCCTCTGTAGTTCAAGAAGGATTATTGCGCAAAATTTCTAAGTAATTTTTATTTGGGTACGCCCCCTCCATCCAAAAATAAAGTTAACCGTAAAGGTTAACTTATATTTTGGATTCCAGGGTCAGGCCATTCGGAGCTCCACATTCGTTGCGGTCCTTCGTTCCACTTCGGACAGCTTCGTTATCACTCGCTCTCCTACTACCCTTCGTACATTTTCTATCTGGAAGATTTCTACATAAAAAAAGCGGATACCCATTTCTAAGTATCCGCTTTTTAGTGATGAAAAATCACTCTAGCTAGTAGCTATTAAATTCTACTCTTCTATTTTTTCTTTGACCTTCTTTGGTGTCATTTGTAGCAATAGGTCTATTAGACCCAAAACCATTTGATTTAAGTCTACCTGAAGCAATTCCCTTACTCACTAAATAAGTCTTACAAGCAGCTGCCCTAGCCTTTGATAATTTCAAGTTCTTTTGTGCATCTCCCACATTATCGGTATGCCCTTCTACTAGCATATTTATATCGTTATGCCCTTTAAGCAACACTACCAATTGATCTAGTTTAGCAAGGCTTGCTTTAGTAAGCGCTGCTCTACCCGTTTCAAACTCCACACTAGATTGGATATCCATAAGTATCTTCTCTTCCTTCTTAGAGAATGGGCATCCTCCGTTTTCAGGAGATCCTTTTACCTTCGGGCATTTATCATCAGCATCAAATATGCCATCACCATCTGTATCTGGAGGACAACCAGATGCACTGCTGAAAGCAATATTAGGGCAATCATCATTCATATCATAAACTCCATCACCATCTGTATCTGAAGGACAACCGTTATTGGATTTTATGCCCGCTAGTTCTGGACACTTATCATCCCTATCGTATACTCCATCCTTATCACTATCCATTGGACAACCATTATTATCAATATCACCTTTCATGTTAGGACAATCATCATTGGAGTCCAATACCCCATCCATATCACTATCTAAGTCATCCGCCACTACTTCTGCTACAGGTATCAGACTTGAATCCAATTTAGGCCCATCTCCTCGACCTAGAAAAAACCAAAAAAGTGAAATGAAGAAAAGAATAACAACTATGGCGATAAAGAAATCGTCTCTTTCTTTTTTGTTCGGAAACCCGAGTAAGAAGTTGTTCATAATGGTGTTTGTTCGTTTTATGTTACAATTATAAAGTTCTCTTGTCTATTAAGACTCAAGATGCTCATGGAAGTAACTTGAACGCTAAATTAAGATTTATGCGCTTTATAACAGCGTAATGTTGCCTTTTATTAAAATTTCTTGACCATCTCTAAATCTCAATATGAGCTTGTACATATATATTCCCTTAGCAGCTAGTTCTCCGTTTACTTTACCATCCCAACCCAGATTCTGGTTATTAGGGACTGCATTTGCAAGCTCATAAACCAAATTTCCCCATCTATTGTAGATACTAAAATTGCTTATTTGGTCTACATCTCCAGAATCTATGAAGGGAAATACTACATCATTGATGCCATCAAGGTTTGGAGAGAATACATTAGGCATATAAAAATTCCGACAATCTTCAGTTGATATTATGATATTATCTGAGGTGGATCCACACTGATTACTTATTTCTACAGTGTATGCTCCTTGTCTAGAAACGATAATACTATCGCTAGTACTTTCATCATTCCATAGATAATTGACATTATCAAAAGCCAGTACTGGCTTCAGAACAAATCCTTCCGATCTTTGACATATTATTGTATCATTTGGAAGCACAGCAGAAGGGATCTCTAAGAAGGTAACTCTTGCCCAATCCTCCGCTACGCATTCGTCATCTAGGGTCACAGTCACCTCATATCTACCGCTTCTTGTGAATGATTGAATGGGCTCTGATCTACCGTTGGACCACGAATACCTAGTTGCGTTTTCCAAAGTAGCATCCAAAGTGAAGACCTCATCCACACAAAGCGTAGTATCATTCCTTAGAAATTCACTTGGGCTTTCAGTATCCTTTACTTCAATATTAACTTCATAGTTGAGTACCTCATTACAATAACCCGTTTGTACAACTAAGGAATAGGTCACATCTTCACTTGGCGAAGCCACAGGATTTGCGGATGCGGCATTACTTAATCCTTCTGCTGGAGACCATTCATAACTTTCACCTCCCCGCACTGCATTGATTTGTGTTTTACCTCCTTGACATAATATTACGTCTTGCAATCTATCAGTCAAAGTATTTACTACAACACATACCTGTTGTTGATTTTGAGCTTGAATAGCACTAGCTGAAAAACCATAAAATACTGCCGGATTGCCTCCGAATACATCGTTTATCAAATCAATTTGATAATTTATTTTTTCTTCACAATTTAAGAATGCAGAGATAGTATTCGTTTCAGGATTCCAATCTATTTTTACCATGTACCACTCTTCGTCTTCAATATTTCCATTAGCATTTGCAATAATAGGGCCTTGCAAATTATTGGCACTTGAATGATTGAAATCACCATCTCTAATTAAAGCAATATGATCAAAAGAAGGTTCTATGGTGAGTCCCAAAGAATCAATATTTTGATAAGTATCAAATTCTATCGAAATCGAAGGTTGATTATTCTCCAATCCGAAAGGAAAACTCGTAGAACTATTTTCTTGATTATCGCTTTTAAAAAAAAATGCAATTCCTTCTCCTCCATCATCATTATTGCCAAAATACATTTCGGTGTATAAGGTAACTGGGTTTCTTAAATCAATCGTCCTATTAGATATAATCTTACCATCAGTCTGTAAAGAATCCGGAGTAATTTCAAAGCAACTACTGTTTACTCTTTGAGCTGAACCTTGTACACCAAATTGAGCACAGAGAACAAGTGATTTAAATAAAAATATAGAAATGAAAAAATACTTTAACACGATCGTCATGAATTAATTAATTGCCATTCTACCTTTTATAATCTTTGATTGATTTCAAAAATTAAGCAAATTTTCTAATTAAGATATAGCTCAATAAACGCTCCAATAACTGAAAATCAATTTGTTAAACCGCCGATGATCAAAGTAGCTGTGGCTGGATTTGTTGCAAGAGGAATATTGTGTACATCACAAATACGCATGAGCATATTTACATCAGGCTCATGAGGATGCTTATCCAAAGGATCCCTGAAAAATATGACTGCCTGAATTTTTCCATTGGCAACTTCAGCAGCGATTTGGGCATCTCCTCCTATAGGACCGCTCAAAAATCGAGTAACAATAAGCCCAGAATCTTCAAGATGTTTTCCCGTGGTACCAGTAGCAAAAATCTCGGTCTTAGAAAGCAATGCCTTATTTTTCATAGCAAAAGCAACCATCTCAGGTTTTTTACCATCGTGTGCAATCAGAGCGATATTCATAAATTCAATTTTATAAAAACACAAAAGTAGTATATTGCTTAATCAATTACTTAAATGAAATCTTAATTAATTATATCTGAGCCCTTTCCGGTATATTTAAAAGAATTAATAAATAGAATAAAATGAGCAAGATAGAAACGATAATATTTGATCTGGGAAATGTTCTAATTGATTGGAATCCGAGATATCTATATCGCAAAATCTTCGATACAGAGGAAAAAGTAGAATGGTTCCTGACAGAAGTTTGCGACATGGACTGGAATGAAGCGCAAGATGGAGGACGCTCGTTTGCAGAAGGTAACAAAGAAGCTATTGCTAAACACCCTGATTACAAAGAAGAGATATTAGCTTATTTTGATAGATGGGATGAAATGCTAGGTACAGCAGATCAAGGCGTAGTAAATATACTTCAGTCATTGAGAGATAACCCTAAGTATAGGATATATGCATTAACCAACTGGTCTGCAGAAACTTTCCCTATTGCTCAAGAAAGATTTGAATTTTTAAAATGGTTTGAAGGAATTTTGGTTTCGGGAAAAGTAAATTTGAAAAAACCTGATCCTGCGATTTACGAAATGATTCTTAAAAGATATCAAATCAATCCGGAGAACGCAGTATTTATAGACGATTCTCAAAGAAATGTTGATGCAGCAAACAAATTTGGCTTGCCTGCTATACGGTTTGAATCAGCAGATCAATTGAAGGAAGCACTAAAGAAAATTGATATAATTGTGTGATTGGGTTATTTGACGATAGTTTCTTCTTTTTCCAATCGTTTTGCTTTCTCCCAAACTACAGATTGACTTCCCTTAATGAATCTAAAGAAACCCGCATATACAGAATAGTTCATCACGCAAAAGTAGTACGGAATAAAGAACATTTTAAATTTCAACTTTTGCTTCTCTAACAAAAAGCCAATTAAGGACAATAAATAAAATCCAACTTGTCCCAACATTGTAAAAATGAAAAAAGGATTTCCAGATAATGCCAATGGTATATTGACGATAAACAAGATGATCAATGCCATAGGAGTCAGTGTCCATCTTAGCACCCGGTGTGATACATATTGAAATGTAAGAACACCATATTTGAAAATATTTAACAAAGGTGTCAATCGAGATATAGCCTGTAAGCCTCCTGCTGAGATCCTAATCTTTCGCTTCAATTCTTCTCCTACAGATGCTGATGCGCTTTCTACCGCGTAAGCACCTGACTCATATTTTACCTTATACCCTTTCATGGCTATCTTCAAGGTCATATAAAAATCTTCTATCACTGTATCTTTCGGGACAGCTTGGTAAAGCTCTGTTCTTAATGAAAACAACTCCCCGGCAGCGCCTACGACACTATATAGCTCAGAATCCCATTTCTTTAATGAAGATTCATATTTCCAATAGAATCCTTCACCCGCAGAGTTAGCGGAATCTTCCTCTGCCATAGAAACTCTCTTCTCACCAGCGACAGCACCTACTTTTGGATTTTTATAATGGGCAACGATTTTTCGTATAGCCATTTTATTTACTAAGGTATTCGCATCAGTATAAATTGTAATTGGTGTTTCTACAAATTCCATTATACGTTCTACTGCAGCAATTTTGCCTCTTCGCTCTGGGCTATGATATAAACTCCACTTTACACCAGTAGGATAAGGAAAGTCATCTATCTTAGACGGAGTATTGTCACTAGATCCATCTGTGACAAACAAAAACTCAATTTTGTCCTTAGGATAATCGAATTCAAGGCAATTTTTGATTTTATCGACGATCCAATCTTGTTCATTATAGGCAGCTACTACAAAGGTTACCATTGGAAGCTCAGACTCTGAAAAGCCTATAAGCTCCTCTTTTCCAGAAAAAAGGCGCTTTATCCTCACTAATACAAACAATAACACCCCATATCCAATGTAGGTATACAGAATAATGAACAGACTAATAAAAAATACCGTTTTCAATGTGACTTATTATTTAACTGATTGTCTAATATTATGTACGGACAATACAAGTGCCAAAGTGAAGATTTTGGGGTAAAACTAAGGAAATAACAGTTGAAAACCGTTTATTGACTTTAACTGAGTGAATTTATAATCCTTCTATAAGAAAAATGTAGGTTAATATTGTAATATAATATTGCTACTTAACCTCTAAGATTAGTATATTTGTATATAATCCATTATTATTAAACTATCTTATAGATCGCTGACAGCACGAACTTGAGATGAGTCCCTTGAACATAAAGTCTTATAAACCTCCCTTTTCCCCCTTAAGCACAGGACCTCTCATTAGCTTTTGTTGCATGAATACATGTCACAAATCGACGTTTATTTGTAAAACAGTTCGCAAAGTAGTATTTAACTTTGTTTAGTATTAATGAATTTTAAATAGATTCTATATTTTGAAAGAAACAATATTGATAGTAGATGATCACGATAGTATTCGCCTTATTTTAGGCAATATTCTTGTAAAGCATTACAATGTTGTTACCAAAAGTGACGGAATTGAAGCTTTTGGATGGTTACATAGAGGTAATGAACCGGATGCTATAATACTTGATATGGTAATGCCAAGACTTCATGGTATGACTTTCTTGAGTAATATTAAGTCAAGTGGTTTGTTTTCACATATTCCGGTTATTGTTTTAACAGGAAACGAAAACAAGGAATTTGAAGATCAAGTTCGTTCTATGGGGGCCAGCGGATTTATCCGTAAACCTTTCAAACCTGATAATCTGAGAGAAACGATTGCCAATACCTTGCAAACATTGCAAAAAGTTTAAGTAATCGAATTAAATAGTGTTATGGACATTCTAACACCTTCGCTTCCCAAAATAGGGAGGATAAATACTAAGGAAATCCTCGTTGTTGGTTTAAACGACGATGCATTTGATGTGCTAAGCAAGCACAAAAATGGGTCACGTACATACCATCTAACAAGGATAAGCTCATCTTTTCAGGCCTACAGAACCCTTTCTGAGAGCTTGCAGAATGATGTGCCATCTTCTCAACCACATGCTATATTATGTGATATTGATTTTCTTAAAGAAGACTTCTTTAATCTTTTAAAGAAAATCAGAACTGATAAGCTGACGAAGAATATTCCTTTTATTACGCTTACATCAAAAAATACTAAGCTTTCTATTAAGGAAGCGGCTTTACACGGTATTGATGACCATTTTTCTCTTATCAATTTAAATTGGAGTTTCATCACTAAGCGTTTAGAGTTTCTTACTCAATTCAAGCAAGAAATTGCTATTGAGTCAACCCACGTTGCAGAACCATTCGCTCCTTACAGAATTCCATTTAAGAAAAGACTTTTTGATATCGCTTTCGCTACTTGTGTACTTTTAGCACTTAGTCCACTGTTATTGCTAGTTGCTATCGCAGTAAAGTTAGAATCTAAGGGAAGTATCTTTTACTTTTCTAAAAGAGCCGGATCGGGTTATAAAACATTTGATTTTATCAAATTCAGGTCGATGGTAGTCGATGCTGATGCAAAACTCGTAGAGTTATCGCATCTAAACCAATATACTGGCGCTGTTAAAGCCCCTACCTTCGTTAAGCTACAGAATGATCCTAGAGTAACACAAGTAGGAAAATTGATAAGAAAAACTAGTATTGATGAGCTACCACAGCTTATAAATGTTCTGAGAGGCGATATGTCTATTGTTGGAAATCGTCCTTTACCACTTTACGAAGCAGAACAACTTACTAAGGATCAATGGATTACTAGATTCCATGCTCCAGCAGGTCTTACTGGCCTATGGCAAATTTCTAAGAGAGGCAAAAAAGATATGTCCTCTGAAGAAAGAATAAAGCTTGACATAGACTACGCTAAGAAATATTCAGTAAGAATGGATCTTAAAATTCTTCTGAAAACTCTTCCTGCCATGATACAAGATGAACAAGTATAATCATTATCTTTATTAGGTAGATTATTGGCTCTTTTTTTGATCTATACCTTTAGTATAAAGGTAAACCAAACTAAGAAGTAATATTTCTATTAAGTAAAAAGATGGATTCAAATCAACCTCTCGTAACAATCATTACTGTCAATTATAACCAATTGGAGATAACATGTGCATTGTTTGATTCTATCCGTCGTAATTCTTATAAAAATATAGAAGTCATATTGGTTGACAACGCCTCAAAGGAGAATCCACAATCATATGTACAAGAAAAATATCCTGAAGTCATCTTCTTAAGAAGTGATAAAAATCTAGGCTTTGCCGGAGGTAACAACCTTGCCTTACCAAAAGTCAATGGTGAATATCTTTTCTTTGTAAATAATGATGCAGAACTCACTGACAATTGCATTGAAACACTTTTGCTTCAATTTGATAAAAATCCTAAACTAGGGATCATTAGCCCAATGCTGTGCTACTACCCTAGTGAAGAAACAGACCATAAAAAAATAGTACAATTTGCTGGATCCACTCCAGTGAATAATTTTACTGCTAGAAACAAAACGATCGGTAATCTTGAAGAAGATAAAGGTCAATTTACAGAGGCCAAAGAAATTCCATATATACACGGTGCAGCGATGATGATTCCAGCTAAAGTAATGGAAGTAACAGGTCCAATGGATGAAATGTTCTTTCTATATTACGAAGAACTTGATTGGAGTGAAAGAATTAGAAGAGCTGGTTTTGAAGTATATGTTGAGCCAAATGCTTTAGTATATCATAAGGAATCTGTTTCAGTAGGCAAACTCAGCACACTAAAAACGCATTATTTAAATCGAAATAGAATCTTATTCATGAGGAGGAATAAAAGTGGATTCAACTTTATTCTGTTTATCATTTTTCTATTGTTTGCTACCATTCCCAAAAATACTATCTTATTTTTGTTACGTGGACAATTTGATCATCTTAAGGCTTTTTACAAAGCACTCACTTGGAATTTATCTAATGAAAAAAAAAGCCCAAAGTGTCATAGCCTAGAACAATTATCTACTGTTACTCAATCTTAAGCCATGATAATAAATATCCTGATTACTGTATTCACCATCATAGCTTGCATCATAATGTTTTTCATGGTGCTTCCTTTTATTACAGTAGTGCTTTCTCTTTTTGGAAAAGAAAAAATATCATCAACCGAGATAAAAAAAGACTTTGATTTTGGATGCATTATCACTGCTTATAAAAATGCAAATATTACTAAGCCGTTAATACAATCGCTGCTAAAGCAAAACTATAGCAACTTTGAAATATATCTTGTTGCTGATGATTGCGATGTGTCTGATTGGGATATTCAAAATGAAAAACTTACCGTTTTGAATCCTCAGCCTGCACTAAAGTTAAAAGCGAAATCAATAATCCATGCTATTGAAAGTTATAAGCGAAAGCATGATTATAGTGTAGTATTCGATGCTGACAATCTAGCACATCCTGACTTCCTAAAAACGATCAACCTCTATGCAAATAATGGGCATAGAACCATACAAGGTCAAAGGACAGCAAAAAATTTAGATACTATGTATGCTTGCGCTGATAGCACAGGCGAATTTTATAAAAACTATATCGAAAGATATGCCCCTTACCTTATTGGCTCTTCATCTGTAATATCTGGCTCAGGTATGGCTGTACAATATGATTTGTACAATGACTACCTAAACAGTCCAGAAATACAGCAAGGAAAAGAGAAATGGAAGAAGATGTTGCAGGAAGATAAAATCCTGCAAAACTTTCTCATGAATAGAAAAGAGAAGATAAGTTATGCTTGGGATGCTGTAGTCTATGATGAAAAGGTAGTTTCTCAAGATCAAGTGGAAACACAAAGAAGTAGATGGTTATTTTCATATTTCCAGAATTTACCCAATTCAACTGGCTTTGTTTTAAAGGGCATTTTTGGATTTAATTTCAATCAGCTATTTTTTGGCTTGATGACTGTATCTCCCCCAATGTTCATCTTGTTATTTGCTGCTATAGTTTTCATGATACTAGCTTTCTTTATTGCGCCACCAGTTGCACTTGGGCTATTTATAGCGATTGCTATTTTTAGCTTTAATATTTTGTTCTCTCTTTACCTATCTAAGGTTCCTTCAGAAATTTGGAAAGCTTTATATGGTTTACCTTTCTTTGTGCTTGGACAATTAAAAGGATTATTCAAAATTGGAAATCCAAACAAAAATTTCAAGCATTCTGAGCATACTAGAACTGTGTCTATTGATGAAATGCTTAAAAATAAGCCCGAAAAAATGAGTCAAGACTAGACTAGTTTGCTTTACATGGCTATCTTAGCTTTTTTAAAGCAAAATTATATCCATTGAGAAAGCTACTCCTTTTCTCTCTTATTTTAAATCTTTTAGGCATTTGTCTAGGTACATTCATTGTGTTAAAGCTTGGAGGCGTATCCAATATTGTATACAAGCTGAAAGCTAAACATGCCATCTCCAAAATGGATCATCGCAACAGTCAATTCACTTCCAGCCCAATTAACGAAGGCGCAATTATTTTTTTAGGCGATAGTATTACTGAGTATGGCGAATGGTCTGAATTATTTCCAAATGACAATATTTTGAATAGAGGAATAGCCGGAGATGGAATCTTAGGCACTCAACAAAGGTTAAACGAGATCAAGCGTCACCAGCCTAACAAAGTATTTCTCATGATCGGGATCAATGATCTACTATATCATAATGCTGAGTACGTTACCAACATCTATATTGGATTATTAAAAGAGATAGGAAAACAATTGGTCAATACAGAACTTTTAGTTCAAAGCATATTACCCATCAATAACTCCATTTATAAACTCAATACTAGTAATAAAGAAATTGACAATGTAAACGCATCCATCAAAAAGTATTGTATAGAAAATGGAATCAAATATATAGATATCGCTTCCAGTCTTAAAAACAAAGAAAATAATTTAAATATGGAATTCACCTCCGATGGTATCCACATTAATGGAATTGCGTATAATGTATGGAAAGAGAAGCTAAGTAATTGGCTTCCAACAATATAGTATGTTTTTTAACAGCCTTACTTTTTTAGTTTTTATTAGTATTTTCTTTGTGCTCTACTTTGCTGTTAAAGGGATGCCTAGGCTAGTATTGTGCTTAGTAGCGAGCTATTTCTTTTATGGCTATTGGGATTGGCGATTTTTGACGTTGATTGTTATATCTACATGCATAGACTTTTTTGTAGGTAGACAGCTAAGCGAAACTAAGGAAGAACCTAAGCGGAAAAAATTATTATACCTAAGTATAATTGCCAATTTAGGGTTTCTAGTATTCTTCAAATACTTCAATTTTTTCATTGGCTCTTTTAAGGAGATGTTGGTTTCTAGTGGTGTCCAGACCAATATGGATACCTTGAATATTATTTTACCTATGGGTATTTCCTTTTATACTTTTCAGTCGATGAGTTATACCATCGATATTTATAGAAAAAAATTGAAGCCTGAAAAAGACATTTTAAAATTTGCAACATACATCTCCTTTTTTCCACAACTAGTAGCAGGACCTATTGTCAGAGCCAGTGACTTTTTACCGCAGTTCACAATGGATAAAAAGTTCAATTGGAACAATATCATTCAAGGCCTTGGACAAGTACTTTGGGGATTCTTTAAAAAGGTAGCGATTGCAGACTCCTTGGCGCTTTATGTAGATCTTTGTTTTGGTGCCCCCGGCACATATGGCTCACTACACTTGACGATAGGTGTCATATTTTGGGCATTCCAAATCTATTGTGATTTTTCTGGATATTCAGATATAGCAATAGGCTTAGCTAGGATGATGGGATTTGAATTTCCAGGCAATTTTAGAACACCCTACTTTTCGAAAAACTTCTCTGAATTCTGGGAAAGATGGCATATCAGTTTGTCAAGTTGGTTAAGAGACTATCTATATATTCCATTAGGTGGAAACAGAAATGGAAGTTTTGGTTCTTACTTTTTCATTGTCCTATTTTTTGGTATCAGTATAGTCATCACTCAATGGTGGTGGCTTATCATACCTGGCGGATTTTTGTCAGGGTTTTTATATTGGTACAAAGGAAGAGGCCCTGTGCAAGAGGCTAAAACCTTCACCTATCTAAATCTAATGGTCACCATGCTGTTGGGTGGACTGTGGCATGGAGCTGCTTGGACATATTTATTCTGGGGTTTTTTGCATGGATCTTATCTTATCATCCAAAGATTATTTTCAAGCCCATTTAATCAATTGTTAAATGCAGTAAAGATTCCTCTTGCAATACAGAATCTAATTTCGATGGGTCTAGTATTCTTTGCTACTTGCTTTGCATGGATATTTTTTAGAGCTACCTCTTTTGAAGACGCATTTACAATTATAAATGGGATAGCTTCCTTTGCAGATTTCAACTGGAGTGCTGTACTACATAAACTCATAGTCATCAAATGTGCATTTTTAGTGCTTCTTTTGCTAATGGTAGAAATACTTGCACAAAGAGTAGACTTACCAGAGTTGTTATTAAAATCGCCAGCATTTAGGGTATTATCTTTTGCAACCATTCTTTGGATCATTGCATTTTTTGGTACATTTGGTTCTAATGCATTCATCTATTTTCAATTTTAAGTATGGAAACAACTATCATGCAATCAGAAATTGAAAACACATCTACTAATAAGCCTCTAAATGGCAATAGCAAATCGAATAGATGGATTTGGATTCCAATATTTATCTTGCTCGTATTTATAGGTGACCGTATTGGAGGATTTATTCTCAAAAAAATAGAATCAAAATCTCAGTTTAGATTTACCAGTTTATATCAGCAAAAAGCAGCTTGTGATATATTGATTGCAGGAAACTCTAGAGGTCTATCTTTCTACCAACCTTTTGTGGAAGAAAAGTCCAAGCAAAAAGTTTTTTCATTGGCTTATAATGGAATGTCATCTAGTCTTGGCCATGTCTTTTTAAAAGATTACTATCAGCAATATGACGCACCCAAAAAGTTGATATTGGAAATCACTTGTGCAGATCGATACAACAATGAACTTATTCCTGCTTTTTCAACCTACAGTCCTTACTCTAAAAATCTTAGAAATTATTTGAAGGAAAAGGAGAACAAAATATATTATGCTTCAATGCTCAGCCACCTGCTTAGATATAACAGTGAGGTTTTTCAGCGGTGTTTGAGATATTTAAGGAGTGATGACAAACTTTGGCTAACTGATAGGACTATATCAGAAGCCATGCAAGAAGAGTCCAAGTCACTAAAGGATGTAAGCATCGACTTGATCCCTGAATTGCAAAATTCATTGACTCAGTCTATTAAACTTGCTCAAGATAATGGAACAGAAGTTATCCTTGTGGTCGCGCCATTTCTACCCAACTATCACGATGCTTTATTCAATCTGCATGACTACATCGAAGAAGTAGAAAAGAATACCGGACTCAAGGTAAACAATTATGCAGATGCCATTCAAGATCCAAAATTGTTTGGAGATTATTTTCACATCAATGTCTTTGGTTCTGAAAAATTTGTAGAGCAGATGCATCACGATGGTTTGTTTTAAATCTTTTGCGACAAGGATAGGAATGATGGCTCGATAGAGCCAGTCCGAAGTGAAACGCAGGACGGAAGTGAAACGGACTCATGGATAGCCTGATCCCTGTTCGATTGATTGAGTTGGCCCGGAGTGTAGCCAAGCGATAAAGGGAGTCGCCCAAAAAATAATTTTAAAATATATAAAAATAATATGGGGCCTACCCTTCTCTCTGGTCGACAAAAAGTCTCTCAGAGATCGGGTCGGGTGTTCCGCTCATACCCCTCGTACCTCGGTGACCCACTTCACCCCCTAGTCCAACTCACCTGTGAAAAACAGGTTTCGCCGTGCTTTGGTGCTTGCGCACGTCGCGACAAAGAATAATATCTACTATAGATTATTTCTAATTCAGACAATTCTGTGAACTCCGCCTTGCCATTTTTCATTACCTTTATTAGACAATAAACATAATTATGAAATTTAATATTTTTCTTTTTTTAAGCCTGAGTTTTGTTTTACTAAATGCACAGAACAATGATCTAATGGATCTAAAAGTTGATGTAGTTTATCTTGCTTCTGATTACCTAGAAGGGCGAGAAACAGGAACTAAAGGAGAGGCATTAGCGGCTGACTATATCGCACACAGATATGCTGAACTAGGCATGAAAGTGATAGATAATAAAAGGGGTTACTACCAATCTTTTCCTTTTAAAGAGGTAGTCAATCCGCATCATAGTCATGGCGAGCCTCGTGAAGGAACTGGTAAAAATGTAGTAGGATATTTTGACAATCAAGCTGACAAGACTATTGTCATAGGGGCGCATTATGATCACCTTGGATTAGGTGCATCTGGTTCATTACATGCAGGTGAGGCGGCAATTCATAATGGTGCTGACGATAACGCTAGCGGTATAGCAGCGATGTTGGTCATGGCGAAGTGGATAAAAGCACAGCAACTCAATGAGAGTAATTATCTCTTTATAGCGTTCTCGGGAGAAGAGCTTGGTTTGTTTGGTTCTAAATTTTACGCAGATAACCCAACTATCGATCTAGGTAAAATCAGTGCAATGATCAATATGGATATGGTTGGCCGATTGAACGCTGAAAAAGTGCTGGCAGTGAATGGTGTGGGTACCTCTCCTAGCTTCAAAAGCATGATTGAAAATAATAGCGTAAAAGCCATCCAAGCAAAAACTACTGACTCTGGAATTGGGCCTTCAGATCATACATCTTTCTATTTGAAAGATGTTCCTGTTTTGCATTTTTTTACTGGTCAGCATATGGATTATCACAAGCCGGGCGATGATGCTCACTTGGTCAACTATGAAGGGCTGATGATGGTGAGTGAATACATCTTCGATTTGGTTAAGCAAATAAATAGTCAAGATCAACTTGTGTTTACCAAGACTAAAGACACTAAGAAAGAAAGCGTTAGTTCATTTAAAGTTACGCTGGGCATAATGCCTGACTATGTGTACAATGGAAAAGGCATGCGGATAGATAGCGTAATCGATGGTAGAGTTGCCCATAAAGCAGGTATCGAAAATGGGGATGTAGTGATCAAATTGGGTGAGATAAAGGTAACTGATATCTATAAGTATATGGAGGGCCTCGGTCAATATGAGAAAGGAGACAAAGCTGAAGTCACTGTACTCCGTAAAGGAAAGAAGGTGAAAAAAGAGGTTACTTTTTAGAAAAAAGATAAGCATAAAAAAAGCAATCAATTAGTTTTGATTGCTTTTTTAATTTCTAAAAGGAGTCATCAAAAGAATAACTTGTCCTCCTACATAAATAAGGCAGATGCTCCTCCAAGAATTAACATAAGCATATAAAATGCAAGAGTAATAATAGTTAAAATTCCAATAAACTTGTAGCAAGACTTTAGACTAGAGAGTGCCTCTG
>CALIEI010000096.1 GCA_938022165.1 uncultured Saprospiraceae bacterium
AAAAAAAATCTAAACCAAATCATCATTATCCAAAGTACCCTTGTCTGGGCCTAACTTATCCTCGGCTTCATTGTAAGGATCTGGCTGAGCATACTGCTCTGCTGATTTCTTTGCTTGCCACTGCTTGTAGTATTTAGACACATTGCGAATGATCATAGGAGCAAACATGACTAATATTCTTGTTAATCCACGCATAATAACTAGTTATAGAGATGGCACGTCACCACTCTTATTTTGAGACTTGTGAATATAACATTCGTCACCAATAATCTTGACTTTTTGCCTAGTATTTAAATAGTCTCTATATCTTTGTTCGTACTAAGATGATCATAAATCAACTCAAATATTTCTTCTCCATTCTGGTGGCTATACCATTTATGCCTATTTTATATAAGCAGGCAAAGAATATAATGACCTCAATGCCGGATTTATCAGCCCCTGAAGACATCGAATATTCAGACGGGCCTGATAGCTTCCATATTCTAAGTGTGGGAGAAAGCTCCATTGCCAGCATCGGCGTAGATAGTCAAGCCCACGGGATCGCTGGATTCTTGGCAGCACATCTCAAAAGTCGCTCTCAAAGTAACTATTCTTATGAAGTCATAGCAAAAAGTGGGTACACTGCTGAAAAAGTAAAAGATAGACTACTCTCTAAAATTTCAAGTTCACGTGCAGATCTTATTGTGATTGGCCTAGGTGCTAATGACGCCTTCAAACTAAGCACTCCCAAAAAGTGGCACGAAAATGTTGTGTATATAATAAGCCATTTACAAGAAAAGTTTAGCGCAAAGGTGCCAATCGTATTTATCAATATGCCGCCTATTACAGATTTTCCAATTTTTACGACTTTACTCAAGTTTTTCGTTTCGAATCAATTGGGTATCCTCAAAAGTGAACTGGTGAATATTGTTAGCAAGCGTGAAAATGTATTTTTTATGGATAATAACCTGAACACTCAGGTCTTCATGAAAAAGTACAATCTACAGGATAAGGTGTTTGACGATTTTTACAGCGATGGTGTGCATCCTTCGAAGATCACTTACAGTATCTGGGCGAAGGAAATAATTGAATTTTTGGATAAGGAATGCATTATTAAATGTTAATATTCTACTTTTTTAGCATTTAATCCAAAAAAGTTAGCGAAGAAACAACCATCGAAGGTCATAAAGTGTATTGGTTATGTATTTATTAAAAACCACAACAATGAAATTTTTCAAGTTAGCATTATTTGTAATCATCTTACTCCAGGTGAACGGATTGTTTGCACAGCAAAAAAGCACTTTTTTCAAAGAAGCCAATATCTTTTTTCAAAAGTATGTTGCTGACGGAAAAGTAGACTATAATGCTGCTAAGCAAAGCCCTATGCTAAATGTATTCATCGATGATATCGCTAATGTGAATCTCAGTAGCTTATCTGGAGACACACGAAAAGCTTACCTCATCAATGCATACAACCTGCTAGTCATAAAGCAAATAGTAGACAATTATCCGCTTACTTCAGTACAAGAAACAGGAGATTTCTTCACAAAGAGCATCAATAATATTGGAGGCAAAAAAATGTCTCTTACCAAGTTTGAGAAAGAACTCATTTTAGGTAAAAATCCAGATCCTAGATTACACTTCGTATTAGTATGTGGTGCAGTAGGATGTCCTCCTATCACCAACTTTGCTTACACGCCAGATAAATTAGAAAATCAACTCAATGCACAAACAAAGATTGGCCTCAATGATCCTTCATTCCTTTCTGTAAATGGTAATGAGTGCAACATCAGCAAAATATTTGAATGGTACGGAACTGATTTTGGGGCGAACAAAGCGGAACGTATTGACTTTATAAATCAATTTTGCAGCAAAAAAGTGGGCAAGACTGTTAAGTTTAACTACCTAGATTATGACTGGACGCTTAATGATCAAAATCAAAGTTTAGGTGCTGGCGCACAAGGTGCCAATGCTTCTAGATATGTAGTTTCTTCTACGATCCCGCAAGGAACATTTGAGTTTAAGCTTTTCAATAACTTGTATACTCAGCGTGGTGAAAATGAAGGTAGTCAGCGTAACAACTTTTTTACTAGTACTTTCTCTGCACTATACGGAGTCAATAGCCGATTCAATGCAGGCCTAGAATTGAAATATCGTAGAGTAAGCAACACCCCTTTTCCTAGTTCTCCATTGACTGTTTTTAGTGGTGACGATGAAGATGAAAATATCATTTCTAGGAGAGCAAGGTTTACCGGTATTGGACCAAAGATCAGATGGGCACCAACTGCAGCTTTACCTAATTTTTCTATCCAAAGTACCTTACAGTTTGGTCTTGGTGAAGACCTAAAAGGAGCTGGCGAATTACCGTTCATTGACTGGCAAGGTGCCATCTGGTACACTCAGCTTTTCAATGACATCTCTATAGGAAACAATTTTTCCATCTTTACAGAGATTGATTTATGGATAGAAGATATAGGGCCTAGCGAGGAAGGATTTGCAAACAGGTATTCAACTCCAGCGACATTGATTTTCTCATATTTCCCTAACGCAAAGACGACATTTTATGCTATAGGTGGTTACTCGCCTTTCTGGCAAGAAAACTTTGACTACTTTTATCAATTCGGTGTAGGTACAAAGTATCAATTTACGCCTAATTTTGAGCTTGAACTACTGGTCACAGATTTTAACAATAAAGGTTTAGCGGCAAGTAATGGCCAAGCGGCAACATTTAACCTCGGAATACGATATAATTTACAATAATTCATTTATCAACATATATATTTTAATTGCGCTTCTTCCTCTTTGGTTTAATTAGTTTTCTTCTCACGACATCACTTCTGGCCCAAGAGGAAGGGGCAAAAGTAAGCGCCATAGAAATAAGCGGCGACCACAAGATGGATAAGGATTTCTTGTTGGCCCGCATCAAGACAGAATTAAATGGCACTACTACCTGGGCTCAGCTCGACAAAGACCAGCATAGAATCAATAGACTCAATGGTGTTCAGCATACAGTCATAGAAGTAGATACCTTACCCGACAATACGCTCAAGATTCGATATGATGTGATGGGTCAAAAAACCATCAAGCCCTATTTTGGTCTCGGTCTCGTTAGAGACAATTTTTGGTTTAGGATAGGGGCAGCCGAGTTCAATCTAGGGCATAAAAATCAAACGCTTCTCGGTTTCTACGAATCTCAAAATGGCCGCCCAAATGGAAAGCTTTATTTTGAAAATCCATTTTTCAAAGGCAAAGATTGGGGATTTTGGTCTAGCGCGTTTCATAACGCTTCTGTCGAGCCACTTTTCTTTGAGAGCGGAGTAGCGAATTACAATTATGATCTGACTGGCCTGGGTATAGGTGGCATCAATCACTTCAACCTGCTGGATAAGTTGACCTACAGTATCACCTTTTTCAATGAGGAGTATAGAAAGCTGACCTCGAATACAGAGTTCATGGACGGGCCTGATTTCTTATCTCAGCGCAAACTACTATTCAGTCTCGGATACCTTCACGACAAAGTAGAATATGATTTCTTTTACCGCAAAGGATATCAGCATCAGATCCTTGCTCAGACCGTAGCGACTATAGGCGAAGATCTCCCTTTTTACAGTTTATCGTACGAGGGAAGGCACTATTGGAAACTCAAAAAGAAGATAAATTTAGCGGCACAGTTGCGAGCGGCTATTGGCACCAACAATGATACCCCTTTTGCCCCATTCGTCTTGGATAGCAATTTTAATTTGCGCGGCGTGGGCAATCGAGTAGATCGAGCCACTGCTCAGTTCGTACTTAATTTAGAATTTCGCTATACTATATTTAGGAATAAACTTGTTGCCGTTCAGGCTGTTGGATTTTCTGATTCCGGCACTTGGCGCCCACCTGGCTTCCCGCTCAACGTTCTGGTCAAGAAGCAAAACTTTCGCTCTTTTGTCGGAGGCGGATTCAGATTCATCCTGACTAAGGTTTTCGACTCCGTCATTCGCGTGGACTATGGCATTGAAATCTTTGACTCCTCTCAGCACGGATTGGTTTTGGGCTTTGGTCAGTTTTTCTAGCTATTTTTTTTCATCCATTTTTTTGATAAGGCATTTGCTCTTTTGGGGTCATGCCGTTCCTTCGGTTCGTCGCATTGCAGATTTTGCTTCGCATCAAAATCTGCAATGCTCCTCACTCAGGACGGCACCGTGTCATCAGCTATATCCACATGGCCTGCCCGCAAGATAAAGACAAGCCTGCCAGACTGACCAGGCTGGGCGTGCCCCGTCTAAAAAGCCGGACAAGCTTGTCTCTACGGCCTACCCTACTTGTGGATGCCGCTTCTACCACTTGCCCTTGCGCTCTTCCAGAGCGACTCGCTTGGTGGCCTTCGGCCAGTCGCGCCTAAGGCACTGCAAAAGATCATTGTTTAAAAGTGATACTCCACATTCCTCTCAAATCTCCCGCTACAAAATCAATCGCCTCATCATCAGGATATAGATCTTGAATGATCGCATAATCCTCGGACTTCAAAGTCTCCCCTACCTTACCATGACACTTTTGACACAAATCCATCAGATGAATTGGCGCATAGAAAGCCATTCCTTTTTCCAATTGTTGCAAAGAAGGTTCTAGTTTTTCTTTTGCGTCAAATTGCTTTTGATAAGCATTCAGCTGATCGAGTTCTCTTTGCGTAGGTTTATTATTTTGATTTCTAACCTTTAAGGAAGTTCGCTTGATATCTACATGATGTATTTGTTCCAAACTATCTACCAATGAAGAAGCCGCGAGATTACAATACTTAGCCGCATTAGGAACACCCCCTTCTTTCATCGCTTTTTGGAGATTACTGCTTAGCGTGGTGAAAGTATTATAGGCGATCTTTTTACCATCTTCCATATAGTCTCTATGGGCAGTTTTCTTTTCACTAGGCTTTTCGGATTTGCTCGGTTTATCTTGGGTACAACTCACAAGACAAAAAAACATGCATTGAAGAAGGACAAAGAATCTCATAGATAGGAAATTTAGGTTTTAATTGAAATAAAGATAACAACATATTAATTCCTTTTCACTTTGAGCAATAGGTTTGCTGTCGTCCTTACAGGACTCAATTTTTATAATACTTTTTTTGATAGGGTTGCACCCTATCCTTTATGCTGTGCTCCTTCCAGGAGCCTTAAGTGATTAGCCCAGGATGCCCGTCCCGCACATACATAGGAGGGCGATAGCTTAAAGCGATGGGTGAAACCTATCGTTTGTTAAGTATATTAATTCTAGTCCTGGAGGGCCTATAGCAACTACGACTAAATGGGTACTTGTGAGATTTTTACAAATCTTATTTCTTTTTCACTTTGAGCAATAGGTTTGCAGTCGTCTCTAATGTTTATCGATGGCTGAAGCCATCGATTCAATACGCGTATCTATGTACTCGAAATGTAATGCACACTCGTACTTAGATGAGGGTAAGGCATCGAGGTAAAAAAACCTCGCCGATCGTTAGAGGTCGAATCCCTCTTAGGGATAAGTATATTTAAAGAATAAATTGCATCGCTTCCATATATCATACAAAAGCACTATTTTAGTAAAAATAAAAGCTAATCCTTATGAAAACTACTCTACCTACCCTTCTAATATGCATCCTATTTATAGTCAGTTCATGTAATTCCGATGATGACATCTCTACCCCAGATCCCGTTGTAGATACCACGTGTAATGGTCTTGAAATCATATTTACTAAAGGAGAGTCTTTGGCGGCAATGGCACGAGGCGGAATTGAACCTTATACTTACTTATGGTCTAGTGGCGAGACCACTTCTAGAATCACACCTACTGCGGATGGTTTTCATTCTTGTACCATCACAGACGCAGAAGGATGCGCAGGAGAGTTTACCGTCGATTTTGAAGTTGTAGAAGATGTAATAGACGAAGATGAATGCGAACTAAGTTTGACAATTACCGAAGAGCCAGCAGGAGTGTTGACAGCCACCCCTATTAATGCCACTGGAAATGTAAGTTACCAATGGTCTTTAGGAGGACTTACCAATACCAAAACAGTAAACGAAAATGGAAGATACAGAGCAACTGTTATAGATGAGGCTGGATGTGAAGCTACTGAAGAAATATTGGTAGACTTAGCGGGTCCTTGTGAAGGTCTAACTGCTAATTTTGAATTTTGCGATCAACCAAATGTACTTACAGATCCTATCATTGAAGGAGGTACCCCACCATATCAAATTGATCCTGGATTCTTGTCTTCTATAACCGTTGGTGAATACATAGAATATACCATAACAGATGCAACCGGATGTATATTTAATCTGGGCAAATTAGTA
>CALIEI010000097.1 GCA_938022165.1 uncultured Saprospiraceae bacterium
GAGTGATATGTCGAAGCAGTAGTCTTTTGATAATATAGAAATAAATTAAAGCGCGCTTCATCTTTGGATGGGGTGCGTTTTTTATTTGGGGCTGACCCAGCCGCCGCTACACACCAAGCCATCCCAAGGCGTCGGGTCGGGTCGTTCGTTCGTACCTCGCCCTTGAAGAAAGGTCGAGGACCCACTTCCACCCCTCATCCTTGTAGGGCTGACTGCTATACGCATCGCCCATAGGGGCCTTTGTTATCTTTATAGCAGATTCAAGATGAATTGCTTCAATATTCAATTAAGATCAAGATAAGACCTTATCTTGTGGACTACATAAAATATAACCCTTTTGAATTACCTCACAGTCGAAAATGTATCCAAGTCCTATGGCGAGAAAGTATTGTTCTCTAATCTCTCGCTACAAATAAACCAAGGACAAAAAGTAGCCATCGTAGCTAGAAATGGATCGGGAAAGTCTACACTCTTACGCGTACTTGCAGGCGAAGAGCAAGGCGAAGGGGAGCGTGCTTCCATTGCCTTCAAAAGAGGGATCAAGGTAGGCTTCCTCAATCAAGAACCAGACATGGACAAGAGCCATACGGTATTGGATGCAGTGTATGCGAGTGACAATCCGATCCTTGGTTTGATCAAGGACTATAATGAGGTGATTCAAGATCCTGATCGACTCGAAGAGCTCGAAAAGCTCTCTATGCGTATGGATGATGCCAACGCATGGGATATGAATGCAAAGATCCAGACTACTTTATCTCATCTCAATATCAAAGACCTAGATAAGGTGTTAGGGACAATGTCTGGAGGACAACTGAAGCGTCTTTCCTTGGCAAAGCAAATTATAGATGAGCCTGACTTTCTGATTCTAGATGAGCCTACCAACCATTTGGATATCGATATGATCGAATGGTTAGAGGAATATCTAAAGCAAAATCACTTGACCATTTTGATGGTAACGCACGATAGGTACTTTCTAGAAAGAGTCTGTGATACTATACTCGAATTGGAGCAAGGCAAAGTTTACAAGCATAAAGGCAATTATGCTCAGTTTTTAGAACGTAAAGCGGCACGGGAAGCCAACGACTCAGTAGTCTTTGACAAGTCAAAAAAATTATTGGCAAAAGAGTTAGAGTGGGTGAGGAGGATGCCTCAGGCGCGTACCACCAAGTCTAAGTCAAGAACAGACGCTTTTTATAAATTAAAAGAGTCCCTCTACGGCAAGAAAAAGGTCGAGAATCTACAGATCGAAATCAAGGGCCAGCGGATGGGTAGCAAGATTGTCGAACTACAATATGTCTCAAAGTCCTACGGAGATCTCAAGTTGATAGATGACTTTCATTACAAGTTTAAGAAAAATGAGAAGGTAGGTATTGTTGGGCCGAATGGTGCTGGTAAGTCGACACTCTTAAAATTGATCCTTGGGCAAATCAAACCCGATGCAGGGAAGATAGTTATCGGTAGCACCATCGCATTTGGAAACTACAGTCAATCAGGATTAGAGTTAGAAGTGGATAAACGCGTCATTGACGTGGTGCGAGATGTAGCGGAATACATTCCACTAGGGAAAGGGCAAAAGTTAACAGCGACTGGCCTATTAGAGCGTTTTCTGTTTTCCAAAAAGCAGCAACAGGTATATGCTTCAAAACTGAGTGGAGGAGAGCGGAGAAGATTGTTTTTACTTACTGTCCTAATGACTAATCCGAATTTCTTAATTCTCGATGAGCCGACCAATGATCTAGATATTATTACCCTAAATATCTTGGAGGAATTCTTAATGGATTTTCCCGGTTGCGTGCTGATCGTTACACACGATAGGTACTTCATGGATAAAGTAGTAGACCACATTTTCGTCTTTGAAGGAGACGGTAAGGTCAAAGACTATAATGGTAACTATACGGAGTACCGTGCTAAGTTCAACACTTCTCCCTTCAAGTCTGAATCTTCCAAAGCTGAAAAAAGCAAAGAACAGAAAGCGGATAAAAAAGAAGAAGGTGAAAAAAGAAAGCTTACCTACGAAGAAAGAAAGGTTTTCTCCCGACTAGAAAAAGAGATAGAGAAACTCGAGAAACGAAAAGAAGAGATTCACGAACTATTTCTAGATACTTCTAAGACCCCCGAGGAGTTGACCGAACTCACCAAAGAATTAGATGCGCTACAAGAGAAGCTAGACGATAGAGAAGAGAAGTGGATGGAGATGGCGGATTTTGTGTAATTATTCATTCTGAATAGCTTGGTAACATTGCATTACCTTGTTATAAAGTTCCATTTTTACTTCATCTTCATATATATAAGGTTTGAATTCTGTAAAATGCTTGCCATTGAAGGTGGGTATGAGGTTGAATTTTTTTTCTACTTTAGATTTTTTGCCATAAGCACAAATTGATATTATACCAACTGCATGTCTGTTAATGACAATATAATAAATGTAACTTTGTTCTTTATGATTTAATCCGATATTATCTAGATTTACATTGTCGATAGTTGATTTGCCTAGTCTCCTCAATGCGCCCAATACAAAAGAATAATAGTACTCGATTAGCTTCTCCTCAGAGTCTAAGAATTCTATGGCCTCTACTATTACTTCTTCTTCATTCAATGAGTGATTTTTGTATACTTTCTTTCCGTTTTCATAGGATATGCCTTGTTTACAGTTGCCTAGCCATTGAATTAGGTAAATACCTAACATATCATCAAAAGAAGGCTTCCGCATAAAAGTTGCCTTAAATTCATTAGCTGAACTTATTTGGATTTGGGAAAAAAAAGAATACAAATAATAGAGTTTAGTTATCCTTGGATCCTTTCTTTTGCTTTTGAATGATTTTCTAAGTTGGTTAGTGTAGAATTTGACTCTATGATCAAATAAACTAACATCATTATTTCTTATTTCTTGAGGGGTACGGTTTTCATATTTTTGATCAATTTCAATTAATAATTTAATATAATCGATGTCGATTTTATCACTGAATATAGAATTTTCAATGGTGAGTTCTAATTCGGAATATTGTCCTAGACATAAGAAGGGGAGCAGTAGAATTGCTAATATGGTTATTCTCGTTATCACAATGAGTAATTTAATTCAAAGTATGATTTTTTCGACTAAAAATTTAAATACTTTCTAGTTTTCTGTACACAATAAAACACTAAGAAATAAGCATATACCTTTCCTATTCACTAAATATCATAATATTTGGTGAATGTATTCACCGTGTATCATAATATTTGGTGAGTGTATTCACTTATTATTATGTTTTTGATTGATTTTGTTCGAAAAACAACCTATTTTGCATAAAAAAGGATGATTTTAAGGACTTTACGCCAAAAAGTACATGCTAAAGTGGGTAGCGGTAAGGCAATTATGATTATCGGACCTCGACAAGTGGGTAAGACTACCTTGATAAAGCAAGAATTAGAGGGGGTAGACTATAAGTTTTTTGACGGGGATGATCCGACTGTAAGAGCACTACTAGAATCGGCGAATACGGAACAGTTGCGCCAGTTGATTGGCAGCAGTAAGATTGTATTTGTTGATGAAGCGCAAAGAATAGAAGGCTTCGGTTTGACTTTGAAAATAATCACTGATCAGTTTAAAGATGTACAACTTTGGATTAGTGGTTCTTCTTCCTTCTCCTTGTCACACGAATTGAATGAACCGTTAACTGGAAGAAAGTGGCAATACGAAATGCTTCCGATCAGTTGGGAAGAGCTTGAAAATCATCTAGGGTATTTAAAAGCAGAACAACAATTAGAGACGAGGTTGTTATATGGATTCTATCCAGACGTGATAAATAACCCTGGAGAAGAAGTAGAAATCTTAAAGAATCTAACTGAGAATTATTTGTACCGAGATATTTTATCCTACGCCGAGATTAGAAAACCTAAAGTATTAGAGTCCTTGGTACAGGCGCTCGCCTTGCAAGTGGGGTCAGAAGTAAATTTAAATGAATTGGCCCAAACAGTCGGTGTGGATAAGAATACAATCAAACGCTACATGGAGATTTTAGAAAAGGGATATGTGATTTTTGAACTAGGCGCATTTAGTAGGAATGTAAGAAATGAGATAAAGAAGAGTAAGAAAATATTCTTTTATGATAACGGTATCCGAAATATGATTATTGGT
>CALIEI010000098.1 GCA_938022165.1 uncultured Saprospiraceae bacterium
CTTTTTTCTTAACTAAAATAAATTTTAGTTAATAGTAATCGTTCATCTTGATGAAACCGTGGATCACACCAGGTAACCAACAAAGTGCAGTAAGAATAAGATTTACCCACCAATTGTTTCCTGAAAAATCATCCATAAGACCCATCAATAACCAGCCCCATCCTAAGATGATACCAACGATGTAAAGACCTTTAGGGATATCCGCCCCACCAGCTTCGCCAGCGTTAAGATTGCTCTTAAGAAACTTTTGTGCAGTTTTTAACTTAAGCGTATTTTTAAGTCCAAGCTTTTTTCCAGTTGCTTTTTTGTACTGTCCAGGAGTAAGGTTCATGAAATCATCTAGATTCATTTGAATCATTTCTTGATCTAAAGCACCAACTTCTTCTTGTACTTTAACTTTCCAATTGCCAGAATTAACTGCGAATGTAGATGCAACCATTAGAAACATGGCGCAAATCGAGAGTAATGTTTTTTTCATATTAGATTTTTGTTAATTAAACTATGTTTTGGTCAAATTTAAGACAAATTTGGATAGCATCCTACACTCTGAGGCTTTTTATAATCTCGAATGTGGTTGAAATATGGTGGCTATCTACAGATTTTTCAGACTTTCCAGTTATTCCATCTAATGCACCTAATTCTAAAATAAAGTCATAATAGGCTTCAATTTCATCATTTGTAGGTAGAGATGCATTAGAAATTAATGCTATTATAGCATATGCAGCCCAGTTTGAAGTAGTCCCAATCAAACAATAATCAACTGTAATAGCGCATGGATTTCTATATCCAAGTTCAGATATGAGTTGTTCTTGATAGTTTCCCATGCCGATTTCATTACCCCCATCTCCAATACCAATGGTCAAAATGTGCTCTGCTTCTTCGAGAAAAAATTGATCGATAGGCGCATTTTGGCCATCAATCAGCTCTCCAGCCATATCCCGATAGTGCCCGTCAGCACTACGACCTGCTCGCTCAATAGCTATCATAGCTACTGGGTCATAGGTTTCTATGATCTTTCCATACATGAAAGATTGACCAAATCCTTTTTTGGGCACTATTAAAGTCTCAAAATTTTGGTCCGCTTGGTCAAAATAATCTTTGCAATGAAAATCGGTAATAATTATTGGGTAATAACCCAGATCAAATAGTGCTTTTGCCAAAAAGTACGTCCCAACCGGTCCGTCAGTCTCTTGCTTACCAAAAGATACAAAGCCAGTAAAGAGTAGAACATTACGATTATTAGGTGTAGCAAGAATAGCTTTAGCAGCTTGTTCGAATATATCATTTGGAATGTGCTGATACAATTTATCCATCCCCCTACTAGAATGCTGTAATGCTATTTCTGCTTTCACTTTTTGAATTTTTTATGTTTGCTCAACTTTAGCACGAACTTAGAAAACTGACTTCCTCGATCCTCAAAATTTTTAAATATACCATAACTAGATGCAGCAGGAGACAATAGACAGTACGAATTTTTGGGACTGTTGTCCAAACAAAACTGAACAGCCCTTTTAAAATCCTCGGTTACTAAGTAGTTTATTTTCTCTATCTGCTTTGGATACATTTTCTGATATTCTTCATACATCCGTTTCCCTGCCTTATCAAAGAAGACAATATTTTTGATCTTTTGGCTCTTTAAGAATTTTACCAATTCTATATAATTCACTCCCCTATCCATACCTCCGAGAAAAAGGCAGCCTACATTTTCAAGGGCTTTAACAGCTGCTTGAGTTGCTTCAGGAATAGTAGAAATAGAATCATTTACAAAATGGATATTATTTATTTGGCCTAGGTATTGTAATCGATGTGCTAAAGGCTGGAAAGTTGCTAAATGTTTTTTTATCTCTGTCTTAGATATTTTCAACGTCGCTGCCACTGCCACCGCTGGCATAATATTATAGTGATTGATATCTCCCAGTAAATTCGTTTTCAACGCAAACGCTTTACCTCTAAGCATATCAGTATATAGATTTTGTACTTCTACATATAAATCTGCTTTAGCCGTTTTAAGACTGTAGCTCATTTTTTCTTGATTTGTTTTATGCAGTTTTAGATACTTTTTGATTCTTTTATCATCAAGATTATAGATTAGCGTATCTTCCCCTTGCTGATATTTAAAAATCGACAGCTTAGAAGCAAAGTAATCTTCTTTTGATTTATAATAATCCAGATGCTCTTCAAATAAATTCAAGAGTATTCCTATATGTGGTGATGTTTTACTCCGATTGAGCTGATGGCAGGAAAGCTCTGCCACTACATAAGACTTTTGGTTCAATTTTGGAATGAGATCAAAAAGTGGTACACCAATGTTACCGCCCAAAAACACTTTTACGCCAGCCTTTTTCAATAAATGATAAGTAAGCGAAGAGCTTGTGGATTTGCCTTTGGTTCCTGTGACACCTATCGTTTGCCAGCCAAACCACTGCAAAAATAATTCTGCCTGCCCATAAAGCTTATCACTTTTTAGGAGCGCAGCAGGCAATTTTTTAGGTGGAATACCCGGAGAGCTTAACACTAGATCAAAATCATCCTTTTTTATTTTCTTTAATTTCGCCCCGTCGATAAAGATCGTCCATCGATCTAAATTTAGGCCCTTAGATTTATCCTTGCGCTCATCTAATATTACCACAGGCAATTTAGGATGGTATTTTCGAATGAACTTCAAACTAGATTGCCCTTCTTTACCAAACCCTAGCAAGGCAATCTTTTTATCCGCAAAAAAATTAGCTATTCGCTTGTGTATAGCTCTCATAGACTAATTTTTTAAATTGTGAATTCAATCGATGACCATCAAAGAACTCATTCTTTATAAGCTTGATTTCTTTTTTAGAGGCATATAATTTAGCGTAGTGCTTTTCAAAGAAACGAAGCAGATATTGTTCTTTAAACAAAGTCGGCTCCCTCTCTTTCATCAAAGTAATGGCTACAATAATTTCATCGATAGTTCCTATGCATTCGAAAGGTTTAGTCTTTGCTTGTCCAATCAGTTCTAAAAACTCCGTCTTGAGGTTTTTTTGATCAAGCAGGCTAGTTCCAAACACTTTATTCGTCCTCTCTATACCTATATGGGCACTCAGCAATATAGCAACGAACAAACACTTACTACAATCACAGCACCATTTGTCTTGCTTGCTCCCGACATTACAACTTTTAAAGATTTTTAAATTTTGCTCTTGGTGGCTGAAAATGCGAACAATTTGAAACTCATTCAGTGGGCGCAGAAGACTCATATAAGTGAAATGCGGACTCACATACCGCTTTAAATATGTATTGTAATTTTTCTCAAAATCAATAGTCTTTGAATACTGATGATTGATATTAGTACCTATGATAGTTGGCTCATTTGCAGAAGCCTCATTGGACAAACAACTATACTTCGTATTGGCAAATACCGATACCAGAGTAGTATAAAACGCCAACATTGCTGAAAAAGGCGTATGCCCATTCAAATATCCTTTGTCATTTAAATCTAACAGCTTTTTGTCGATGACCCGCTTGATGAATATGGTCTTCTGTTTATGTTCCTTAGTGGCCAATGCAGCAGAATCTTTGGCTGCCCGGGTTGGATTCATCAGCAGATAGTACTTGTCAAACTTTGTATCTCTTAAGATACGCACACTAGCAAGCGAATCCTTGCCTCCACCTATCGGCACTAGTAGTTTTTTTGCTGATGGTTTGAATTTTTCATTTTTTACAAACCTAGGTTGTTTTACAGTAGTGATATCAACAAATGATTTTTCATCAGCATTGATATTATTTAGGTAGAAAAATTCTCCTAAACCGTGATAGTATAAATACTTCCACCATTTTTTTTGAGCATTACTTAGATGACCACAGGCCACGTGAATCTCAGGGCTACAGGTCGCTTTCCAATAACTTACCATTTCTATCAGTCCAATATTGAAAACAATCTGATCTACAAAATTTCTTCTCGATTTGATCATCGTTTCTAAACGAATCTCTTCGGGAAATTTTAATTCAGAGCTGGGCTTAAATACAATTTCATTACACTCAAAAACAAATTGAATCTTTAGACTATTTTTCGAGCATTTCCAAGAATATGACTTGTAGGTGAAAACAGGATACTTTTCCCGCAAAGAATCAAACAAGTTTTTTCCTTTTACTGCCTTTAACTTAGCTGCCATAGGTATCCGTATTTGGATGTGAAAACTGACCTAGGTCTAATCCACCATAATTACCAGATGACATCATCAAAATGACAACATTTTCCTTGGCCTGATTATCCAAGAATGCTTGCAATTCTTGTGGCGTATTGGTGATGCTTAATCTCTCATCATTGAAGGCCGTTCTTACCACACCCGCAGGAAGGTCTGGCATCCTCTTGATAGCCATAGCTGCTGGGTCATAATGGACAGTAGCAAAATCGGCAGGGTGCAGACTATCTTTATATTGAGGGATAAAATCTTTATTCAAACTACTATAGGTGTGCAATTCACAAACCGCTACAAAAGTCCTATCGGGATATCTTTCTCTAACCGCTGCAACTGCCGCCCTAACTTTAGATGGTGAATGCGCGTAATCTTTTATTACCGTATACCCTTCTTTATCTGCTAAATACTCCAAGCGTTTAGCGGCCCCCTTAAAAGTAGAAGCTGCTTTAAAAAAATCAACTTTCGATTTTCCTAGTAGCTCCCATACCTTTTGTGCTGCGGCAAGGTTTTGCATATTGTGCATTCCATAAATGGTGGTATTATATTTTTCACCATTACTATCTAGGAGGTACCAGTCATTTCCATCACTGACCGAAGTCAATTCTTGATATGGATGAATCTTGCATTTTGCATATTGCTTGACGATACGCTTAAGCACTTCATCACCTGCAAAATAAATCAAATCTGTATCCTCATGCAAAGAAGCGATATAATCAGCAAAAACTTTTTCATAGATTTCTAAGCTAGGGAATACATTCATATGATCCCAAGCTACTCCCGTCAAAATAGCTATGTTTGGTTTATAGTGAACCAACTTTGGCCTTGGATCTTCAGCTGAGGTTGGGTATTCATCTCCTTCTATCACTATATAGTTGGTATTATTACTCAACTTAACCGATCCTTTTACACCTTCTATTTTCGCACCTACCATATAGTCACAGTCGATTCCATTTTTGAGCAAGGTATGTACTATCATCGACGTGGTAGTCGTTTTGCCATGAGACCCACCGACTACTATTCTAGTTTTCTCCTTAGATGCATCATAGATCAACTCTGGAAAAGTAAGCACTTTTAGGCCTAGAGCTTTTGCCTTAGCCAACTCTGAATTATCAGCATGTGCATGCTTCCCAAGTACTACCACATCCAAATCATCATTGATCTTGTTTGGAAACCAGCCGAATTCAGTTGGACATATTTTCGCAGCCTTTAGGTTGGTCAATGCCGGATCAAAGATAGTATCATCAGATCCTGTGACTTGATGACCTTGTGCATGCAGTTGTAAGGCTAACTGATGCATAATACTTCCCCCTATAGCAATAAAATGAAATTTCATATTGCGAAGATATAAATTAATGCCGCCGACAAAACAAAAAATTTATACACTAATTAATAAAAATAGGCTAAGTTTTTGATGCTATTAGATCTACCACCCTTGACCCAAAAAATACTATAATGAAATATCTTCAATTTACTTTATTAATTTCTCTATTTACTGTATTCGTTTTTTCTTGTAGTGACGATAATAGTGTCGAACCTGCTCCATATCTTTCTATTGCTGTAGGCACGATTCAGAGTACTGTAAATGGCGAAGTGTTCAACAGTACAAGTGTCACCTCCTCTCCTTTTGAAGTTGATTTGATTAGGCTAAATGCTTCAGCGGTCACGCAAGGCCTTTCACTTATTATGACTGATAGATCAGAAGGAATTTATCAACTTGGACCCAATCAACAAAATTTTATAGAGTACAGCGAAGTAGAAGCAGAAGGCGCAGGCATCAACCTTTCTGTTTTTACAACTTCAGAGCAAGTCGATGCCTCAGGTACGATCGAGATTTTGGATACGGATTTAGAAAACCAAACGGTGAGTGGTATCTTTAGTGGGACGCTTATCTTGGATACCGATCCAAATATTAGCTTGATTATTGAGAATGGTCTATTCAATCAGATTCCTTTTTAATAATTGTAATGTGCGAGCATATATTTACTGCACCCACTGACAAAAAATGGCTCTATAATAATGCGACACAGAAAGTTCCGTTTATTTGCCTATTTGTTTTTTTTTATTTGGGCGAGTACTCCACTGCGCTTGCAAATTGCAGCTTGTGGACTACCGGGCTGTCCATGAGTCCGTCCCGATTATTTGCTTAACGGCTATAGCTCTGCAAAAATAATCGTGACCGGCTGTAGGTCTAGACTTACATTTCATTTCAGCCTAGACCTATAGCCGTCATTACCATCCCATCTCGCATTATAATCACATTAAAGTTCTTTAGAATTTATATAGAAATCTTACTTGATTCCAAGATATTTACTTACACAAATTCTTACTTAGAGTACTATTAATTAAATCTCTGGCATCATAGTTATATTATCAAAAAACTATGCCTTGCTAGGTCGGATTTATGGCATAAAGTACATCATCTTAGTATATAAAATTTAAATTTGTAGCGGCGATTGAATCTACATAAAATGCAAACATAAATTAGATTCAGTACATAAATTATCACAATATGATACATAACATTGCGCCATAAAAAAATGAATAATTTCCAAAAAAATGGTGAAAGAAATAAAGGTAAAATCACCCGGTAGAATAAATATAATTGGAGACCACACCGACTATATGGATGGATATGTGCTTCCTGCAGCCATAGGCAGAGGCGTCACTGTCAGTATACATCTGAATGGCACTGAAGATATGGTACAGGTATTTGCACAAGATATGCAGCAAAACCATACCATCACATTAGGCAAATACGAAAAGTACCAGCCAAATGGTTGGCAAAATTATGTGATCGGAGTTTTAGCAGAGGTAAATAAAATAAAGAAAATTCCGTCTGGCTTTGATCTAAGTTTTAGTGGGGATGTTCCGATTGGCAGTGGCATGAGTTCATCAGCAGCACTAGAGTGCAGTATTGCCTATGCCGTAAATGCACTTTTTGATTTAAAAATTCCAAAGAGTAAATTGATCAAAGCATGTCAGCTTGCTGAACACAATTACGTCGGCACAAAATGTGGCATCATGGATCAGTTTTCCAGCATGATGGGAAAGGCAGATCACGCTATATTATTGGATTGCCAAGACTTGTCTTTCGAATATTATCCTATACAATTGGGAGAATACGAAATCGTACTCTTGAATAGCAACGTATCCCATAACCTTGCCGAATCTCAATATAATTTGCGCAGAAGCTCTTGTGAAGAAGGCTTAAGTATTCTCCACGCAGAAAATGAAAAAATAAATTCACTTCGCGATCTTAACTTAAAAGAGCTACCCTCATATCAACAATACCTTGACCCGATATTGTATCGACGTTGCAAGCATGTCATCAGTGAAAATGAAAGAGTACTGGATGCTGCTAAGGCCATGAACCTAAATGACATAGAAAAACTCGGTCATCTGATGTACCAATCGCATCTAAGTTTATCTAAAGACTATGAAGTAAGTTGCCCAGAATTGGATTTTCTAGTAGATCAAACTAAGCATAAAGATTTTGTCTTGGGATCTCGCATGATGGGTGGTGGATTTGGAGGTTGTACCATCAATTTGGTTCATGCTACCCAAATGGAGAAATTTATAGAAAGCATGTCAGATGATTATGCAAAGAAATTTAACAGAGATTTAAGTCCCTATACGGTTAAAATAAATAGTGGCACTCGGATAATTGAGAAATAAGATTATGATCAACTTTAATGAAGACCCGCACAGAAGGTATAATATACTGACCAAGGAATGGATACTTGTATCACCTCATAGGACAAAAAGACCATGGCAAGGAAAGCAAGAAAATGTTGTATCGGATAAACGGCCAAGTTACGACCCAAAATGCTATTTGTGCCCTGGAAATACACGCTCTAATGGTAGTATAAATCCATCCTATGAAGATACCTTTTCATTCACAAACGATTTTGCTGCCCTCAATGCGGAAGGTGGGAATGCGCTATATGAAGAAGGTCTTCTGCGAGCAAAAGGAGAAAAAGGGATATGTAAAGTAATTTGTTTTTCCCCCGATCATTCATTGACGCTACCAGACATGACTATTTCAGCCATTAAAAAAGTAATCCAACTATGGCAAAACGAATATCAAAACCTGGGAAGTATAGATTATATCAATCACGTACAAATATTTGAAAACAAGGGAAGCACTATGGGTAGTAGCAACCCACATCCACATGGCCAAATCTGGGCACAAAGTACCATTCCTGGTGAGGCTCAAAAAAAATGTAGCAGTCAAATAGAACATTGGAAAAAGAATGATTCTTCCCTTTTGCAAGATTATTTGACACAAGAGCTAGAATTAAATAAAAGGATTGTTTATCAAAATCAACACTTTGTCACACTTGTTCCTTTCTGGGCAACATGGCCTTATGAGACTATGATCATTCCTAAACGGAAGATTTCGCACATCTTGGAATTGACCGAAGAAGAAAAGCACTCGCTTGCAGATATACTTAAGCGCACTACACAAATATATGATGCTATATTTGATACCTCATTTCCTTATTCCAGTGGTATCCACCAAGCACCTACTGATGGACTGGAACACCCAGAATGGAGTATGCACTTTTGTTTTTATCCACCACTGCTACGTTCTGCCACCGTCAAAAAATTTATGGTAGGCTATGAAATGTTTGGTGAAGCACAACGTGATATCACTCCAGAAATGGCTGCTCAAAAAATGATACTTTTAGCCGAACACATAAATGGCCAATAAGATATTACTTTAAGGTTTTTTCCTTAGGAATATAATTCCGTTACTAGGACAAGATAATTGTGTCAATGCATTATCTAATGTTAATGTACTTTTGTTTACTGGAGATCCTTTGCAATCCACGATTTCACAATCCCATTCAGAGGGAAGACCTTTAAAATCAATTGCTATTGCAGATGTCATTTTACCATTTATAATATCAATACAATCTGCATCTAGTGAGACTGGAAGCACAAAGTCATCATACAACCCGTATATAGATTTTGCTTTTGTTTCAGAACACAAATATGGATAATTAGATAATGGCCTAAAAGCACTAAACGTGCCTTTTAGAAGCACATCTTTATTTTCATTCCAATAGTTTGTAAAAAATTGTATCATTTTGATTTCTACTGCTGATCGTTGATTCAATCGAACAGATACCTGCGGGACACTAAATAGTATAGAAGTAAACTGCAAAGCTGCTACCTCGACACTTTCATTTTTATGCCATGTTAGCATATCGGAATGCACAGCGCTTTCTCCGCATAATAACTTAACATCGGTAGTCCTCACTCTATTCATCAAGCTGTCATTTGGGCAATCAAAAGCTCTAAACATATTACCTAACTTCCTCAACGCTGGATTTATATACTGTTGTCGAAATTCAATCAAAACATCTGGCTTAATCTCTTTTAGAGAATCTCTTATCTCATTTATCAGTTTATTCACTCCCTCAGTTACAGATAAAGTATCTCTCCCGTTTAAGTTAACCAATTCTGTATCCGGGTAGACTTTAAAGTCATCTATAAAATCTAATTTAAATCCATCCAGCTTCCAATCTTTTAATGCAGCGGCATAAGTATCTACAAGATATTTACGAACATCAGGAAACCGTGGATCAAAAACAGGTGCCCAATAGTGGTCTTCTGTGAGAAACTTACCTCTAAATTTTTGGTACACATTTGATTTTTTTCCACAAAATGGCACTGAGTACCATAGCATGATAGACATCCCCAATTCATGAATACGTGCTACAAAATTTTTCATGTCTGGAAATCGTTCTGGAGACCAATCTCCAGTATAATCGTAGCCTCTATTGTCATCTTTAGTTTGCCATCCATCATCTACAATAACAAGTCCATAACCTAGTTCTTTTGCGATGCGACATTCTTCATATAATTCAGCAATCTCAAGATTCTGATGAAATGAATACCATGTACTATATAGAGGGCTTACAGCCATTGGAGGAACAGGCATTGTTTCTAAACCATTTACACTTATCATCCAATCTGCAACCTGTTGTATCCTATGACTATAGTTTTCTTTAGTTTTATCGATGATTATTTTTAGGTCATAATCTTCATCTAACACAATTTCACTAAAAAATTGAAAATGAAAATAAAAGTGATTGTCTTCTTCTCGAAGACTAGCTTCTATCTTTACCAAATTTACAATCTCAGAAGTAGCTACAGTGACTACATTATTGTCATGGTTGTCAAACAGTGAAATGATAGGTGCATCATTCGAAATGGAAGAATTTAAGGCAGGCATCTCCCAATCTGTTCTGAATCTTTTATCTAAGATGCCATTACTGGTCCACGATCCTTTAATTCCGATATTATCTATTTTCCATTTTACACTTATTGTTTTGTGTATATGATTTGCACCTACTTTTAGTCTGTAAACTGATACATCGCCTGTCTCAGACTCCAATTCAATATTTATGTTTTCAATTTCACTATTGAAAACACTTGGAGAATAACCTATACTTTGTTTTCTATCTATTACTTGCATTTTGGTGTCGCTTGATTTTAATAAATCACATTAACATTGATTCTACAGTGTTATACATAAAAGATCAATTCAATGCAGAATTTTCTATGAGTTTATGCAATATTACTGGGCCATCATTGCTTACAGCAATTATATAATTTTCATTATTTGCTTTTAGATTAGATATTCTTTTTATATCCTGATTCAAATAAAGACCTGATTCTTTATATGAAAGCTCATCAAATTTTAAATCCCCTTTTCCCAATAATAGATACCCAATACCTGCATCCGATCTTGGAGTTTCTACTTCAGAGACATATAGATTACCTGCCATTAGAATATCTAGATGTTCATCCTTATTGACATCCATTATCACAAAATCATTTATGGAGGAAAGCTGACATTCCATAGGTAAATAATTTGACTCGAATTTTCCACTCCCCTTATTTTCTAAGAGTAAGCTCGAAAAGTCCTTTACACTATAATGTTCAGCGGCAGCCAATTGGTTTTTACCATAGATTTCATCAATGGTAGCATTGGCAAAAGATTCATAATTACTAAATTTTGAAACTATCCCCGGAATTTGGTCAGAAGAACATTGTCTTCCACGCACTGGGTATTCTTTGTCTTGATTAAAATATCCTAAGACCAGATCAGTCGATTTATTATTATCAAAATCCTTCACATACAGATTAAAAGGAGCATCAGATTTTGCTTTGTACTTATAGTTTCGACCTAGATTACCAAGAAGTATATCTAGATCTCCATCCTTATCCAAGTCACCTGCCTCAATACTAAACCACCAACCAATAGTCTCTGTTAGGTTTAACTTTTCTGTTGCATCCCGAAAAACACCTCCATTGTTCAGTAAAACAGTGATAGGCATCCATTCACCAACCAAGACTAGATCTTGTTGATCATCTTGATTATAGTCCATCCATATTGCATCAGTTACCATACCTATATCGGCTACTTCTGGCATTATCTGAGCAGTGACATCTTCAAATTTTAGTGTCCCATTTTCTGATTTATTTTCTAAGATATAGCTCTTACCTGGTTTGGGATATTGCGCTGGCCTCATACGACCGCCCACAAAAAGGTCTATATCTCCATCTTCATCATAATCAAAAGGGCGTATACAAGATCCACTACTCAAAACTGCCGGTAGCTCCTCAAACTTCGTAAAGCTTCCTCCATCATTGATATATAATCTATCTTGATAATATTTGTCTTTGTAAGGTAATTCGTAACCACCGCTAACAACAAACAAATCTAAATCTTCATCATTGTCTACATCAAAAAAAATAGCGTCTATATCTTCTTTGATTTTAGTTTCATCAAATGCCTGATGAAGAATAAATTCTCCATTGGATTGCTGCACGTATATACCAGGTACAGATCGACTGGCCGCACCCAAATAAACATCATCTTTACCATCATTATTTATATCTCCAACAGCTAAAGCAGGGCCCCATTGAGACATTTTATGAGGAAGTAGAACTTGAAATTTATAATCATCAAATATATTTTCTTTGTGAGCAGGAAGACCATTATTATTTTTAGCTAGACTAAAGTATTTCTTTACTAAAGTTTCTTCGCTATTATATCCTTTTAACTCTCCTTTATTAATAACTAATTTTTGATTGGCTGAAACCTTGGTCATAAATTCTTGGGTTCCATCAGGCCAGGTTACAACTAAGGAATCAATGATCTGTTCATCACCTAAACCAAAATACACTTTTGGTGCTACCGAGGATTGAAATCCTCTAGAGGTAGTCAAATGATAAAATTGATTTGTTCCATCTACCAAAATTTTCACTTTCGCACCAATAGCAAACTTGTTTTGATCGTCCTGCCTAAGTGAAATCGTTAGATAATTATTATGCTCAGAGATATCATTTTTATAAATAAGTGCCTCTTCATCTATATTGTTGACAACTAAGTCTAGTTTTCCATCATTATCCAAATCGGTATACACAACTCCATTTGAAAAACCGGTTTGCAGAATACCCCATTCTTCGTTTGCTTTAGAAAAGGTAAGATCACCGTTGTTCTTAAATATATAATTTGGAATAGGTTCTGATGGGATATTTTCCGCCTCAAGTTTTAGTTCTTCATTACTTACTTTTTTCAAATTTTTTTTCAAGCCATTAAAAAAATCCCGATTATTTATATCTCTCCTTGTACCATTACTTATAAACAAGTCTTTCCATCCATCATTATCAAAGTCTGCAAAAAGAGGACCCCAACTCCAATCCGTGGTGGCTACTCCTGCTGCCCAGCTTACGTTACTAAATATCGGATTGTCATCTATGTTCCCACGATTCAATTGCAAAGCATTATACATATACTGGTAGTGCATCCCAAAATCAACCGTACTCCAGAAAAGGTCAGGATTCATGCTAGCCATATTGGCTTTAGCTCTTCTATTGTCCTCAGCAGCCATATCTACCTGCATAATGTCCAATAAGCCATCATTATTATAATCTGCTATATCGGAACCCATACCATAAAAAGAAGTTTGTTTGGTAGCTGTCTTGCAAGACTCTGTAAAGGTTCCATCTTTGTTATTAATATAGAGATAATCAGGTGTGCTGAAATCATTCGAAACATAAAGATCTTCCCAGCCATCGTTGTTTAAGTCTCCGACAGTTGCACTTAATGAAAGACCAAAAGAAAGTAAACCAGCCTCTGCAGTAACTTCAGTAAAAGAACTATTCCCATTATTTCTGTACAATCGATCACTTTTTCCCAGGTCTTTTTCATCCATCAATTTTCGGTACACTTCATTTGGCGTAGCGAAAGAGGTAATTGGATAGTTGGCAATATATAAATCCAAATCACCGTCTTTATCATAGTCAAAAAAAGTAGACTGCACGCTTTTACCCTTATCAGCAATACCGAACTCTTCTGCTTTCTCAGAGAAGGTGTTATCCTTATTGTTTATATAGAGTTGGTTCTGCGTAGTCTTGTCCTTTCCTGAGACTGATAAATAAATATCTAGATAACCATCTGAATTTATATCTGCCATAGTAACCCCAGCATACCACCGATCATCGCCCACTACCCCAGCCGATATGGTGATGTCTTCAAATTGAAAATTGCCTTTGTTTAAATAAAGTTTATTGGGCACCATATTACCGGTAAAAAATAGATCATCAAGTCCATCATTATTGATGTCTCCAGCCGCTACTCCTCCACCCATATATAGATAAGGGTAAGTAAAATAGTTTAGGCTTTCGTTTTCAATAAGCTTGTTTTCAAAATGAATATCTGAATGGTTAGAAGGAATTTTTTGAAAGGCATTATCCGTCGTAAGAGCATTATCAACATCACATGAAAGGACAGAAATAAAGATTGAGCTTATAGTCAAGCCAAAAATAAATGTTGATTTTAACGATGAAATATTAAATGCAAACAGAGTTTTAAAGCCCATTACGATAAATAAGTCAATATACCAGTAAACTGGAAAAATTAAGGTAAGAATGCAGATACTAAAATACTTATTCAACATTGAAGCGCAAAAAAACACTTTCAAAAGATGAAGATAAAGTATGAAGATAAATACAAAAATACCCAGACAGAAAAAATACTGCCTGGGTATCTTAGTTAAAAAGGTAGAAATTTAATATCCAGGATTTTGATTCAAGTTTGGATTAGCTAAAATTTCTGATCTTGGAATCCAAACCACTTCATCTCTATTGCTAACAAACGTACCTCCAGAAATAGACTTTGGATGTGGACCTGGGTGAGCAGAATTAGCACCAAGATAAGCTTCAGCTAAGTTCCATCTAACCAAGTCAAAGAATCTATGTCCTTCACCTGTCAGCTCCATCACTCTCTCATCAATAATAGCTTCTCTTAGTTGGTTCTGGTCAAGGCCAGAAAGCTCAGCTATCTCAGCTCTAGCTCTAACCATATTTACATACGCCATTGCATCAGAAGTTTGTCCTGACTCATTTAATGCTTCAGCAAGCATAAGTAAAACATCAGAGTATCGAATTATACGCCAATTCGGACCATAATCATCACCTAAGAATCCAGTACCACCTGCAGGCAATTCTAAACCTGAATATTTTCTAGAAAATATTGGCTCAAGACCTTCATTTGCAGGATTTGCATTAACAAGGTCAGCTACTCTGTCTATATCAGCAGCTAATGCCTCCGTAAAAGGTACACCATCATTGACTGTACTTCCAGGATAGTCAAATGCTAAAGTTGCATTTCTTCTTCCTTCATCACCATTTGCTTCAAATACGTCTAGTACCCATGGATTGATAATGTGCCCTTCATCAGGAGACTGAGAAGGCGGTGCATATTCAATCACAAAATTACCTTGAGTACCTGCATTTGGGATATCTTGACCCCAAACAAAATTACCATTCCCTATTGGGTGGTATTGAAGTTCAAAGATAGATTCACTGTTGTTCTCATTTACCTGCGTGAAATTATCACTGTACTGGCTGATTGGAAGCAAACTAAAATTGCCACTGTTAACCACAGTCATAAATGCAGAAGCTGCAGCAGCGTAGTCATTAGTACCAAGGAGTCCACTTCTATAGAGGAAACTTTTTCCTAGCAGTGCAGAAGCACTAAAACTAGTAGGTCTACCTAAACTTTCTGCTGGCCAAGAATCCGGTAACATTGTTTCCGCTTGCTGTAAATCTGCAACAATCTGATCCCATATCGCAGCTACTCCTGATTGGCTAGGAAACAAATCATCCTCGTTTGCTGGGTCCGGTGTAGCGACCACTAAAGGTACATCTCCGTAAATGTTAGTTAGATAAAAATAGGTGAACGCTCTAAAAAAGTAAGCTTGACCTAGTATTGAATTACGTTCATCGTTGTCGCTAACGTTTTCAGCGTTTACATTCTCTAATATTGCATTCGCTCTAAAAATTACTTTATAGCTTTCTTGATATGGTTCTGGAGCCCATCTTGCACCATTAGTAGGTGAACCATCAAACGTAGACAAGGCAGTATTAGTACCGTTAGCTATAATGTTCATAGCATCAGTTCTAAGCAATGCGCCTACATGTGTAATTCTTCCCCAATGAAAGGTTCCTGTAAAAGGATGATACATGCCATTGACGGCCAATCTCGCATCTTCTGCATTTCTCCAAAATGAAACTGTAGCAATCTCATTAGGATTTACCTGATCCAAAATATCGTTATCGCAACTAAATGGAAGCAATAAAAACGATAGCATCAGTACAACTAAACTTTTATATTTCATGATATCTTAATTTATTTTCTTTTAAAATGAAAAATTTAATCCAAATATTAAACTTCTTGCATTAGGATATGCTCTGATGTCAATACCACGACCAGTAATAGAGTTAACTGTCGGCCTAAATCCAAAAAAACCATCGTTTTCATTTGATCTAGCTCCATTGGTAGAAGCCACATCTGGATCATAACCAGTATATCCAGTAATAACAAATAGATTTTGAGCAGTAAGTGAAATTCTAACACTTTCTACCCCATTTATAATACTTCCTAAATCATATCCAATTTGAAAATTCTTCAATCTGAAGTAAGAACCGTCTTCTACAAAGAATGAATTCGGTGGTACGCCTTCAGCTGATGCTCTTGGGAATGAACCATTAGGATTTTCTGGAGTCCATCTATCTAAAACTTCAGTAAGTTTATTACCATCAGCAAAAAGTGTATTAAACGCTCTCGCTTGATTATAGATTTCATTTCCTTGTACACCATTAAAAAATAGGTTGAAATCGAAATTTTGTATCGAACCACTAAAGCTTAAACCATAGGTAAAGTCTGGTACTGGGCTACCTAAGATTTTAGCATCTGGTCCGCCGTCACCATCGTCGTCTGCAAATATAAATTCTCCAGTTGCAGGATCTATACCTTCTACTTCAAATCCAAAGAATGAACCAGGTGCTTCACCCTCTCTGAAAATATTTACACTTTCAATTCCTTCATTCACTGATGGTCCAAAAAATTCTGTAGGCAATTGGTCTAGTGTACTGTTTTGAGTACCCAAATTCAGACCAATGTTATATTGAAATGCTCCAGTAGCTTTTCGGTGAAACAATTCAATTTCAATTCCACTATTGAGCAATCCACCTGCATTTTGTGTAACAGGAACACTAGTACCATTAGATGATGGGATAGGTACAGCCACTAACAAATTGTCTATGTCTTTTTGATACCATTCTACTGTTCCTCCAAATTTACCCTGCGCAAACTCAAAATCTAGCCCCGCATTTACAGTTGTAGAAGTCTCCCACTGAAGACTTTCATTGGCAAAATCAGTCTGAGCAAAACCAGGCACTGGACTATTACCAAAAGCAGAACCAGAAGTAGTTCCAAAAGTAGATTGGAACAAGAAGTTTCCAACATTCTGCGCTCCCAATTCTCCAAATCCAAATCTTGCTTTAAGAGATGACAAAGAACCATTTTGATTGAAGAAATCTTCATTACTAATTTTCCATCCTACAGAGAAAGAAGGGAAAATGTCGCTTCTAAATCCAGGAGCAAACTTTGAAGTAGCATCTTGTCTAAGCGTAGCCGTTACAAGATATTTACTCTTATAGTCATAATTCACTCTACCAAAAACAGAAAGTAAACCATCCGTTTCTCTTGCTCCTGCACTTCCTAAAATATTACTTGTACCCGCTGCACCAATGGTAGATATTGAATTTGAAGGTAGATTACCTACATAAGTTGCAATAAAGTCCATGTTGGTTACTATTCTACTTGCACCTACTACCACATTAAAATTATGATCCGTAAATGACTTTGCATAATTTAGAGTAGGCTCTACCTGAGTTCTTAAAAATTCACCTCTTACATTTGTCAAGTCATTCTGAGGATTATCATTAAATCTTGCATCTGTGCTACTCAAGAAATATGTAGGTCTAAAAGTTCTTTCAAATACATTTGTGTACTCTGCACCCAAATTTATTTTTGCAGTAAAACCATCAAATAATTCATACCCAGCACTAATGTTTCCAATCAAATTTCTTCTAGTATCTAGATTGTCTTCCAAAGAGGCTAAAGCAAAGTTGTTCAGACCACCAAATCCTGATGTTTCTCTTTCTGGTGCCTCAAAACCACCAAGATTATTTGGATTGTTTAACCTAAGAATCGGAGCCGTAGCTGCTTCAAAACCAAAGTACTCGTTCTCTTGAGTCTCAGTTTGAGAAAGACCTAATGACTGCGAAATAGTAAACTTACCAAGATTGAATTTACTATTTGCTCTCAAGTTTAATCTCTCAAATCCAGAGCCAACCAAAATCCCTCCTTGCTGGTAATAATTACTAGATATATAGTATTGTGAATTTTCATTTCCACCTGAAACAGAAAATCCCACATCATTCAAAGAACCAGTCTCAAAACTTTCGTCTTGCCAATCTGTAAAAATAAGTTGACCATTTTCTGTGAAATTTGCTCTATCTATTCGAAATCCTGTAGCATCATTCGCTTCAAGGTCATCTCTGAAATCCAAAAATTGTTCACTATTCAAAAAATCTAGTCTTCTACTAGGTGTTTCAAATCCTGATCTAAGCGTTAAATTAAAGTTTGTCTTTCCTGAAGTATTACCAGCTTTGGTTGTGATCAACACTACGCCATTAGATGCCCTAGATCCATAAATCGCAGCTGAAGATGCATCCTTCAGTACTTCAACGGATTCGATATCGTTAGGATTTAGAAAGTTAATATTCTCCGCAAAAGTTCCGTCGATCACATATAGTGGGAAAGTATTGGTTAAGGAACCAACCCCTCTCACAAAAACATTGGCAGGAGCACCAGGCTGTCCACCAAAACTCTCGACTTGTACGCCTGATAACTTTCCTTGCAGGACAGAAGTGGGATTTCCAGTCACGATCTGGGTCAGTTCGGATCCCTTGATGGAAGCAACCGCTCCAGTAAGATCACTCTTTTTTTGCACCCCATATCCGACTACCACTATCTCATCCAACAACTCCGTATCACTCCCCAAGACAAGGTCAATCGTACTCCTTCCGTTAATGTCGATAATTTGCGTCTGATACCCTATGTAAGATACCGTTAGTTGATCACGATCACTTGGGACGTTAATCGAAAAACTCCCGTCAATATCCGTAACCGTTCCTGTTGTAGTTCCAGTAACTAATACACTTGCTCCAATAATTGCTTCACCTGTATCATCGATCACAGTACCTGTGACGGTTGATTGAGCAAAAGACAAATGGAAAAAACAAAACATTAGCCCTAAAACCAAAGTTGTTCTTTTGATCAATCCAAAATAATTTTGATTAATCGAATGTAATTTTGATTTCATAATAAAGTTTTAACTGTTAATTTTTAGCTGTGCAACTTGCACAAGTTTAATCATATTGAATTCCTAATAATTAGTTCGCTTGGTACAATTTTATTTAGATGGTTTTCGTCTTTTATAAACATAGCTGCATGTACTGCCATCTGTTTAAAATCTGTAGAAAAAGTAGTTATACCGCCTTGTATGATTTCTTTTACTAATGAATCATTATGCGATAATACCCCAAAGTGTTTTCCTATTTCATAGTTTTTTGATTTAGCTACTCTTAATAGTTCCCACAAATCATTATCCCCTATAGTGAAGAAAAGCGTTCCTTTCTTTAAATCCTCTTCATCAAACTCTGTTTTGACTTCAAATTCGACATCTATTGTCGACATATACTTGGTGCTAGCAAGATATATTCCTTCAGGATAGTCGTTTTCTTCATTATAGTATAATATAACCTTGGAGTACTTTTCTATGCTATCATTCAATTGGTTGAATGCACACATCAGTGATTGCTCAAACTCTTGAGTAACCTTACTGATCTTATCGTTGATATACTGGTATCGATCTATAATCAAAAGTTTATCATGGTTTAGCGTTTCGAGGAGAGCTTTTCCCTTTGGCACTTGAATTGGAGCTACTACATAATTTTGATAACGACCTTTGATCGTTTTCAATATTGACTCGTAAATGACAAAATTATTATGATGAAAATAGACATCTATATGATAGCTGCTCCCCAGATTTTTGCGAAAAGTATTATAAAATGATTGGTGGAAAGGTTGAAATCCATAAAGAATCAATGCGATGGATTTTTTTTGATCAGGATTTAGACTAGAAACAAAATAGCCTACTCCTTGCTTTGACTCTATGATACCTCTCTCCTTCAGCTTTGCATATACTTTGACCACGGTTTCTCTTCCGCAGCCTATCCTTTTTGATAGCTTATTTACAGAGGGTAAGATATCTCCGATACCAAGTTGCTGAGACTCAATACAGTTTGTCACAGCACGTATTATTTGCTCTTGTTTGGTAACAAACTTGGTAGTACCGACATTCTCAATTTCCTGTACTAGGATATTCATCGTTTTGATATTGGTTTAGAAGGCACAACACTACTGTACTATACTGTAATACTGCTTTCGATGCCAACTTACTAATTTTTTTCCGTGCAAAAAAATTGTTAGCCTTATTTTGTATCTATCCTACAAAGATTGGCCAGAATTGGTATCTTTTTGCGTGCTCTTTATATGTACTGTTTTATTTTTTTGGGCGAGTACTCCACTGCGCTTGCGATTGCAGCTTGTGGACTACCGGGCTGTCCATGAGTCCGCTGCCGCTGCCGTCCCGATTATTTGCTAACCCGCTATAGCCCTGCAAAAATAATCGTGACCGACTTCAGTCCGAGACTTTCATTTCATTACAGTCTAGGCCTTCAGCCGTCATTACCATCCCATCTCGCGGTATTCAATTTCGAGTCAAATCAAAAGAACTAGTGTTCAGTTCTACTACTTGTCCTTTACTATCTATTTCCATAATTATGGTTAGACATTCTTGATAGGCCACATTACCCATATACTCGCCATGATAACAGGAAACACTATTGGGTGGATTAAAACTATAGTTATAGCTCGTCTTTGCGTTGGCTAAAAAAGATTTTGTTACAAAGGTTGGTTTACCAAAATATATATCGAGATCCGATTTTGTAATGGACTCACTACAATCCCCATATATTATATCTTGTAAGGATAAGGCCAACTGTAGGTATTGCATAGAGGTAGTATCCTCTAGTTGTATTGTCACACCGTAGTCTCTGCCTATTTTGCGCTCCCAAAAGATTGTTTCGAATGCATCTGGTACTTGAACTTCTTTATGATTATAATTATAGATACCCCCCTCAGAAGATGTACTTAGATATTTTTTTAGCCGCTTCAACTCTTTTACAGACTCTTTTTTACAAGCAGCATCGGTAGTCTTTTTTTGGTGTAGTGTGATACAGGAGCCAAGACTTACACAAAATACTATAATATAAAGTCTAAACCTATTCAAGGCAGTAATCAGATTTAATTTTTCAATAACCCTAAGCTAAGCAATTTTATTTTGTCTTAAAATTAAATGACTACTAAATATGGATAATAAACAATAGGCTAAAAAGAAATATAAACCCATTAACACTTTACTCTCCGTAGTGATACCGACTTGCATGCTCGTAAAAGCCAAATAGGCAAGAAAAACAGAAACTACAAAAACATCCGCCATCGACCACTTTCCTGCATACTTCACAAAGAAATTTACAAACCCAGTTTGTTTAAATCGATCACCAAACAACAATAGACAAGTACTTAGCAATTTGATAAGTGGAAATAGAATACTAAAACTCAAAATAGAAATGGCAACAATCCAATTCTTTTGCACAAATAAAGTTTGTACCAATTCTAAAACTGATTTACTCTGATAGTAAAAAACCATATCGCCCTCAAATACTTGCTCGATATTGAGATCCACACTAAAACCCATCACATTAGTTTTGATCGGCAAAGCGCCTATATCTAGATTTCTCTCAAGTGCAGTGATTTCCATCATAGGATAGGTCAATCCTACATGTAAACAAGCAAGCGCTACACAAGTTAATCCGAAGGGTAAAATATTATTATCATCTTCTTTTCTAGAAAATAAAAACGCAATAATCATATACAATGCATAAGATCCGATTGCGATCCAGCCATACATGCTGCTTTGTGCTTTGTACTCATTTGCAGTGGCACTATAAGTAGATGCTTTTTCTAATTTTTGTTTTTCAGCTATATCGCCAGTCCATTCGCCTGGATCAAGAAACCGAGCCTTAAAATTTAACACATCAGCATACTTTTCTTTAGCTAGTTTCATCCTATTACCAGCCTTAGAAAATTGAAGATTCAGGATAAAAGATCCAATCAAAAATAGTAGGCTAAATCCCAGAAATAATTTATTCATATACGCTTAATTTCTTTTGACTAAGGTAATCAGTAATAATACATGAATCCACTCCGAAAAGTCACGAAAGCACAAAATGACTCTTTTGGCGATATTTTTCATTTTCTCAATCCACTGATGCCTGTGCGACTATAAATAGGCGTGCTCAGGCACGCCAACAAGTTGTCGCACAAGCATCACTGAATTTCGGAAATAAAAAATCTCATCCAAAATAGCCTTTTTTTTGCATTCCGCTACTTTCCGGAGTGGACTCATACAATGGTATTAAAAAATGATTTAATTTTTTACAAATATGTAATTAACCGAGATTTAAACTATGGCGAAAAACAAAAATGCTTTGCTCAAAAATTGAGCAAAGCATTTAATTAAAATTGAACTGATTTTTTGGGGATATACTAATTATGAATCAACTATGAAAATTCTTATTTCTTTCGTGAAATCTTATCACCAAATTCTGTCATTTTTTCTCCAAAGCGATGCATAGATTCTGTAAAAGATTCTAAACCTTTTTCCATTTCGTTACCAATGTTTTCGATATTGATATCTTCTCCCCTCATGGCTAACCTATCTGAAGCAGTAGTTGCTTCAGGCATCACAAACCAAAGCACAATATATAATCCAAATCCGACACCCATCCCCAGTATTAACGCCGCCATTATCAATCGAACCCAGATCGGGTCCTCTATACCAAAGTAAGCCGCTGCTCCGGAGCATACGCCACCAATAATTTTATCCTCTGGATCTCGCATCAACTTGCGACCAAACACCCACTCAGATTCAGGGATATCATCGTAGTCCTTGGAGTCATATGAAGTAGCACCAAAATCTTCTGGAGTACCCATGATTGCGATAGCTTCGTGTACATCCTTCATAGAGACAACCTCCAAATTCTTCGGTCTATCCTTGAATATTTCTGCTATTCTAGATTCGATATCAGATACTATTTCGGATTTTCCTTGTGATCTTGAAAAGTGATCTTCTATGGTATCTAGATAATCTTCCAAAGCGAAGTAAGCTTCTAGATCTATGGCAAAAGGGTATCCTCCTAGGTTTATATTTTTTATATCATTCATTTTATTGGAATTTTAGATTAAGAGTTAGTTTATAATAGCGTTAAATTTTATTTCATGGCTTTGGTAACAGACTTAGTCATTTCTTTCCAAGATTCTTTAAGGTCATTTAGAAAGTCCGTGCCCTCATCAGTTATCATATAATATTTTCGTGGTGGCCCGCTAGTCGATTCCTTCCATGTATAATCTAGAAGTCCGCCATTCTTAAGTCGGGTCAGCAATGGGTATAATGTTCCCTCCACCACAATCAACTCAGCTGCCTTCAATTTTTTAAGTATATCAGAGGTATAAATCTCTTCTTTTGATATAATCGAAAGAATACACATCTCCAATACTCCTTTGCGCATTTGCGCTTTAACTGTACTCATTGGATTTTTTCTTTTATTCATATTCATAATTCAAATATAGTCCAAAGCATAGTATTATGCAATACATAGTACCTTAGATTGGATAGTATATAGATCAACAGTTTAAAAAAATCGACTAATGAACTTAGAAGAAACGGATATCGTAAAAGTTTCCTTTCTATTTATACAGAAACTCTATTCTCTCACTTATTGCAAGAGAAAGGTCAATTCTATTACATATGTGATTTTTTTTAACAATAGTTCGGTAATTAAATGTTAAATCACTGATTAGCAATATGTTACGAATTTACAGAAAGTTGTACTAAATATTTGATTTACAACATATTGCGTTCATGTGATTTCACATTTCTTAATAAATTACCGAACTATTCTTTTAATATATATTGATTGCATTGTCATTTAGGGCACAAATATTGCATCAAGTCAAACTATAATACGTAAATCACTGTATTAGAGAGATTAAAGGCGCAAAAATACTTTAATAAGAGTATTTAATCCACCAAAAAACACAAAAAAATGGAACCATCTACAGCTTCGAGCCTGATCGTTTTTGATTCCGACTCTCCTTTATTGTATTCCAATGAAGATGCGAGAGTATTAGGATACTCTAATGCATTATTGGAGCTCTTTAAATATGTAGATACCAGAATATCCGATTATGACAAAAACGTAATCGAAGCCTCCCTACAAAATTTTCAACAAGAGTTTAAGCAGAAAAAACACTTTTCAAAAAATATTCAATTTACTCTTGAAGATGGCCTTACCAGATGGATGAAGGTAAATGGCTACCCACCGATTGATGAAATCGAATACTTCACATTAAGCTTTAGTGATATCACAAATGAAAAACTTCATTTAGAATTACTAAAAGAAGGGCAAAATTTGGCAGGTATAGGTACTTGGAATATTAGTCTGTCCAACAATTCTGTTCAATACTGTGATGTCGTACAAAACTTGCTTGACTTCCCTATAGACAGAAATCTTAAACTTGAAACTGCCTTGACCGCCTTTAAGCAAGGTTATCACAGAAGTAATATTTCACGTAAGTTTTTACAAGCGAAAGAAGCAAATGAAAAATTTGATTTCGAAACTATAATTGTATCACCTAATGGAAATGAAAAATGGTTAAGGATCGTAGGCACTCCTAAAAAAAACAAAGACATAGTAGTAGCCATCAGCGGACTAGTCATAGATATAGATAAGCAAAAAAAACAGCGTAAAGATCTTGATCTGATCAACAGAAGAATGAAGATTGCCTTGGATAACACCAACATAGGTATATGGGATCTCAATCTCGTAAAAAACGAAATGTATTGGGATGCTAACATGTTCAAATTGAGATTTCCAATCGAGCAGAATCTCGACCCAAAATATGCCTTCAAGAATATTCTAAAAGAAGACCATAAATTGATCTACACTTCAATAAAGAAATGCATCAAGGAAAATGCTCCTTATTTGGTTGAATTTAGAATGCTTTCAAAAAATGATAGCATAAGGTACATACGCTCGATAGGAAAATTGATCCGAAGAAGTGATGGATCCCCGCACAGAATAACTGGAGTCAATATTGATGTAACAGAAAAAAAACAAAAAGAAACAGAGCTCACTAGATTACTTGAAGTGACAGAAAAGCAAAACGATAGGTTGATTAATTTTGCCTATATCATATCACACAATATCAGATCTCACACAGGTAACATTGCCATGCTTGCAGAAATGTTAGACACAGAATTAAGTAATGATGAGCGAGTAGAATTTACAGAAATGATAAAAGTGTCTACTGCAAATCTGAATGAAACAATAACTCAATTGAATGAGATTGTCACTATTCAGTCTACAGTTGCTACTGACTTCGTATCGATCAATCTTAAGAA
>CALIEI010000099.1 GCA_938022165.1 uncultured Saprospiraceae bacterium
CCTCCCATGTTCTTGTGAAAACTTGTATACACTCCGTATTTTCTTTAAAGAAATCTTCAAAACTAAAAGCAAATACACCACAATTGTCTTCAACTGTAGGTTTAGCTAATTCATCATTATTGTCTACACATACTAAGGTGACATCTTCTGAAAATTGAATGACAGGAACAGTATTGTCTTCTAAGGTAATCCTTTGTTGACAGCTTACACTATTGCCTGATCCATCAGTTGCCACAAAAGTTCTGATGATTTCACCTACGTTGCATTCGTTGAGGTTACTTTCATCTGAGAAGTTTATATCTGCAGTGCAATTATCCTCAACTATGGTGCTTCCTGTAATTGTCAAGTCGTTTACATTGTCATCACAGCTAATGGTAATATCACTTGCACAGCTAGTAATCACTGGAGGTATTTTGTCCAATACTTCTATCGCTACTGTACAGTGATTTTCCAATCCGTTTACATCGATTACCTGCAACTCAATAGCTAAAGTTTGGCCTACTTCAGCACAAGAAAGAGTGATGCATTCCGAATAAGTTGTATCACCCACCTGGCGAATCGCTTTACTTACCAATTCGCAATTGTCATAGCTACCACTATCCAAATCATCTGCACATATTTGTGTATATGGGTCAGATCCTATACTCACTGTAGTTGTTAGATCGCAGATGGCAACGGGAGCAATATCATCAACTATGTTTACTACACTAGGACAACGAGACGTATTGCCACAATCATCTTCTGCGGTATAGATCACTAAATATTGACCTAATGGAATGTTTTCGTAAGTAACATGGCCACTTCCAAATTCCCAATTAGGTATGACACTAATTACGTTGCTGCATTCATCAGTAGCTTCTAAGATAGGTAAGTTGATTGTCGCATCACAAGTAGTTTGATTTGCGCTAAATGTCAAGGTGTCGGGACAAGTTAGTATTGGTCCTACATTATCTACGATTTCTATTATTTGGGTATCTTCTATTTCATTACCGGTACACCAATCTGTAACAAACCATCGTCTGATTATTTTTGAAGTTCCTGTACAGATTGAAGTCTCGGTGTCTTCAAAATAGACAACAAAGTTACAGGCACTTCCACTCAACATTTGTGCAACAGATGGACCACCCGTATTTGATGGATCTATATCTCCGTCAGTGCAACTTATCGTAATGTCATCTGGAAAGCTAAGCCCACGGATGCTTGGCCTAGTGATATTTATGTTCTGTACACATGAGCTACTGTTGCCTAAGTTATCCGTGGCAATCCATGTTCTTTCTATTGTGCTAAGGAAGTTGTTATTGGTGCAATTGTAGTCAATGAAATTATCAATGTGAATTAGACTAGGATTCTCATCACAATTGTCTGAAATGATTGGGATGCCAATAGAGTCAATTGAGCTGTTTTCACTACAAGCTATATTTACATCTGAGCACTCTAAAAATGGCCCTGTTTTATCTTCAATCAATATAGTTCCCCAGCAAGAAATAGATGTTGGTATATGCTCTAAACTATATGCTAACAATTCACCAGATTCAACACAGGAAACCTGATTGCCTTGTGGCAATCCATTGACAATAATATTTAACTCATATTCTGAAGCAATAGTATTAGGCATCAAGTTCGCTACCATCGGAGCGGTAATCGTTAAAGTACCATTGGGTATTGATATATTCACTTGATCATTACAAACCAAAACGGGATTTTGATTTTTATTTGCTTGAGTTTCTGTAGCAAATAAAGAAAAGTGAGTTATCGCAAGTACGAATAATAGTACGACAGATTTCAATATGGCATACCAATTTAACCTTCCGAACTTGCTCTTTCGAGCAATGGATTTAGAGTGTAACATAGAATTTTTTTTAGCCTGGTATCCATTTGGATACAGGACATACAGTAATAGGTCTCTGAAACTATTGTAATCGGTCGGTATATGGAAAGGAGGCAAAAAAATAATTGCCTATAGTCAGAAATAAACGGAATGATATTAATTGGGTTACATTTATTCTCTTGATTTGAATACTATCCCTTCTTGATAGAGTTGAATTCTAATTTTTAATTTAATTTTGAGTCCACGCTGGAAACTAGCGAATTACAAAAAAGAGACATTTTGTGGTTTCGTGCGTTTTCAAAGCGGATTCACTTTCGCCTCGCAATCTGAATTATGTACTTGATACTTGTTACCATTGTTATTGCTCTTTTTATTGGGATGCTCTTTCTGAACATCTACTTCAGAGTCAATGTCTTCAAACAGTACAAATACTTAGAGCAAAACAAGATTGAGTTCGAGGTAAAGCATATTTTTGATAAGGGTAAAATGGAAAGAGAAATCCTACCCAAATATCCGAGTCACAGAGAGCAGATTTTAGGCTTTTCCAATAATCTCAGGCGATCAGTGCGTATGGCTACTGTTTTGATAGCTTTGATCACACTTTTTGGGGCAATTTTGATGTATTACCGACATGAAACCTGATTTATAAAATTCTTTTATCGATATCATTTACGCTATTGGCATTATTTGATAATCTTTAAACGTTATCCTTAAAAATTGCTAGTTAACATGTACAAAATATTACCATTTATACTCATATGTTCACTTTTCTCTTGTGACATCATCAATCCTGAGGAGCAAATACCAGCTTTTTTGGAGATTGAGACTTTTGAGTTTATTGAGACGCCTAATACGGGCTCTTCCAATCAGAATATCACAGAGGGTTGGGTATATGTAAATAATAACCTAATAGGTGCATTTTCTCCGGGAAAACCTTTTCCAGTCCTAGAAGAGGGGACAGTTGAAATTTTAGTAGACCCAGGTATTCATGAAAATGGTATTGGATTTACGCCTGCCTTGTATCCATACTATACCCGCTATACCGGTACGGCAGAATTAGTGCCGGGCCAGACTACAAAAATTACTCCTGAGTTTGAATACCGAGAAAATATTGATTTCATAATGATCCAAGATTTTGAAAACAATACCCTTTTTACGGATGACAGAGATGGAAATGAAGAAACCAGTATCACCTACACGGCTGATGGAGCATTAGAAGGCCTTTCTGCAAAAATTGAATTAAATAGAGATAATCCATCTTTTAATGTAGGTAGCAGCTTAGTATATGACCTACCTGTCCTCGGAGTAAATGATACTTGGCTTGAGATTAATTTCAAAACAGATGTGCCTATTGCCCTAGGTTTGTTGACCCAAGATGCTGGAGGCAATATCAGACAGCTTTATGGTCATGGACTCAATACAACACCTGTTTGGAGGAAGGTATACATCAATCTCAAAGAGATAATTATCAATAATCCTAGCCCACCATATCAAGTTGGATTTGGTGCAGAACTCCCGCTTGCGCAAAACACTGGTACTATATTTATCGACAACGTCAAACTTTTGCATTTTATACAGTAAATTGCGTCCTCTACATTGGAATACACGCTTTTGAATGCATAGAAGGAAAATAGATTTATTTATCTACATGTTTTTTGATTTTGTCATGGCTATGCTTGCCTGGACACTATTCTTCAAATTCAGAAAGTCTGTAGAAGGAGTTGAATCTTGGACCGAAACGATCTATGACCCAAATTTTCTTGTAGGTGTATTTGCCATTCCACTAGGCTGGCATATTTTATACACCATCTTTGATGACTATAGAGACTTATACCGACTATCCAGACTCAGCGTTTTTACTAGGACGTTTTTTATTAGTTTTGGAGGGGTAGTTATTTTATTTTTTACATTGATGTTAGATGATGTTATCAGTACCCCAGATTATTATCTACGCTCTTTTTGCTACCTCTTTGTAGTCCATTTTTTACTTACCCTTATATCTAGAATGGTTCTTCTGACGCTAGCCAGTAGAAGGCTCAAGACAGGGAAGGTAACTTACAATACACTTATTATTGGGGGCAACCAAAGTGCATTAGACTTGTATCAAGAAATAGAAAGCCTAAAGAAAGGATTGGGAAACAAATTTCTAGGATTTATTGACACCAATGGAAATAGTAAAAAAGAGTTGGCCACGGCATTGCCTGTATTGGGTAAGCTTGTTGACCTAGAGACAGTTATTCAAGAGCACAAGATTGAAGAGGTAATAATCGCACTCGAAAAAACGGATCAGCTAAAAACAAAAAAAATCCTCAACACCCTCTATACTTATGATGGGGATGTATTGATCAAGGTGATTCCAGATATGTACGATATACTATTGGGGACAGTGCGAATGAATCATGTCTTTGGTGCGATTCTTTTAGAAGTGCGCCAAGAATTAATGCCTCGCTGGCAACGTTTGCTCAAGCGCGTTATTGATTTAGTAGTCTCTATAGTGCTTCTGATTTTGTGCTTACCCTTATATCTATTTGCAGCATTGCGAGTACGTCTTTCTTCCAAGGGGTCGATTATTTTCAGGCAAGAACGCATAGGCCAAAACAGTAAACCTTTTAATATTTACAAATTCAGATCCATGTATCTAGATGCAGAATCAGGTGGCCCACAGCTTTCTCATGCATCTGATAATCGAGTGACGCCATGGGGTAGGGTGATGCGAAAATATAGGATCGATGAGATACCCCAATTTTGGAATGTTATAAAAGGCGACATGTCTCTAGTTGGACCTCGACCAGAGAGGCAGCATTATATAGACATCATTTCCAATCAAGCACCACACTATGTGCACCTCCTCAAGGTGAAGCCGGGCATTACCTCATGGGGTATGGTCAAGTATGGCTATGCGAGCAATGTAGAGGAGATGCTGCAGAGACTTCGTTTTGACTTGCTTTACATTGAGAATATGTCCCTAGGTTTAGATATCAAAATTTTGTTTTATACCTTGCTTGTTCTCCTTCAGGGCAAAGGGAAGTAAGGGTTTTATGGGCCATCCATACGAAGAGCGGCGTATCAGAGATTTCTGATACGCCGCTCTTCGTATGGTCGCTATGTTCCGTAGCTCACTATTCGTTCGGTCCTTCGGACTGCCGAGCCAAGCTCGTCACTACTGCACAGCGCTTGTCCGTTTTTTAAAAATTATAAGTGATCCCAAATCTTACAATAATCGGAATATTTTGAGAAGTGAATTCCTGCGAAAAATCCCATAATGCGTAAGTTGTAAATCCAATACCACCACTACTTCCACCATATCCAGCACCTAAATAGTAATGACTATTTGCAAAGCGTTCCGTTTCAGCTCTATTGTTCATTATCACACCAGTGGGAAACTCCTCACTCACTATTTCATATTCTGTGTGTATAAAGTAATTTTGCAATATTTTATGTCTAGCAAAAATACCTCCACCTATATCCAATGAGTTAAGTGATATATCTTCAACTCCTGGTCCTTGATTTATTTTGAAGTTTGTATTAAGAACCGAGAGTCTTGGCCCAAGGGAAAAGTTATCCGTTATCTTATAACCCACCATTGGACTTAGTCCAATAGTAAAAGAGCTTTGCCCATTAAATGCACCAAAATTTAGATTTACATCAGCACCATACCAAAGCTTATTTTTTATATCACCACCACTTTCATCAAAATAATCACTTTTACGGTCGCTAGTTGTTTTCTTTTTTTTCTTTTTCTTTCCACGGTATTGAGCCGAAACATCTACTGTGAAAGCAGTCATGATGAACATGACTATAAAACTAAAGATTACGTACTTTTTCATATCGATTTGTAATTTAATATCCTAAATATAGACAATACCATGCATGTTTAATAGAATCTAGAAATTTTGACTTCTAATGCCCGTAAATAAAGGGCTACATCCACTCATATCTATTATTATAATAACCCATTGACACTCAAATATGTTATTAGAAAAATGTTAGATTTCTGTTAAGTTCCTTGTGAATCTAGTGAATAAAGGATGGCGCTAGCAATGTTTCTTTTCCATAGCCTTTATCAACAAGATACTTGTACCAAGACTTAGCCATATTTAGACTAGAAAAGTGAACAAAAGTTTGGTAATTATTGAGCTTTCCTTCGTACCCTAAGGTGTCGTCAAATTCAGCTTCTAATACCTTTGTCAATCCATATACATAGTAATCTCGCTTGCCGCCTCCTCTTCCTATAAAAGGCTGTGCGATATCATATTTCAATAACTTTGCGATTTTGTCTAAATCAAGATTCCCTTTCGCATCCATAAAGTCGACCCCAAACTCTTTCAAATAAACCTTGTAAAATTTCTTTTTTGAAAGTGTTTTATGCCGCTCCAAGAATGTTTTTAATTCTGCATTAGTAGCGATATCAAAAATGGGCAAACCAAAATCTTCATTTAAGAAACCAAGATCAAGATTCCCTTTGTTGTTTATTAGCCCATCGACATGATCAAGTATGATACCCAAATCTTCAAACTTAGACTTAGCCAGTATTGTCTTTTGCAAGTCAGCCTTCAAAGCTAGATCTACATCGATTTCTATACTTGCAATCAATTGTTGTTCTATACTTTTTCCGATTAAGCTAATTTGTATGATATTTATTTGAGTGGTACGATCTTCTATTTCTCCAATGAACTCTGATTCTTTTAAGTAGCTAGATAGTATAGAAATGATTTGAGTCAGCTCTTGCGAAATTGATTTTGCACTGTTTATGTAATTAGTAAACCATCCATACCTGAACAGGCTGTTTGCTACATAGGCCTTATCATCAATGCTGAATCCTTCTATAGCTTCCAAAGCGAATTTTAAATTTCCTTTTGGATCATCGCTATTAAAGAATCTCATAATACTACCAATCTCTCGATGTGAATAAGTTTCATTCTTTAAAAAGGTTAAATCTTGAGCAGCAAGCTTACCTTTTATTTTGAGTTTTCTAATGTCTTTTTTAGGAGTTAGTTTCTTTATGAATGAAAGCGTTTGTTGCTTTTCAGTTGTTAAGCTTCCTTCAAAGTCTAATAGCTGATTGATTTGACTGTATTTAATTTCTGTGGCTGCTTTCATCTTTTCAATCAGATCCATTTTCGCTGCTTTGGCCTCGTTATGATCATTGATTTCAGAATATTGTTCATCAAATAATTCCATTTGGATATAGTCCATGACATCAACCCTTGAACTATGTATTTTTATATACTCTAATGCATCCTTTAGTTCACCATCTTTTAGATCAATCAGATTTCTGTATGATTTTGCTACTCCTGTTCCATCCAACTCATTAAACAAGGCAGCCTTATAAATGAAATGGGTCAACCATTGTCTGTCTGATTTCATTTCTTGCCAATATTTCACCAATACCAGTTCTATTATTCTACCTATAGAGAATGAATTTGGTTTACTTACTACATTAAGCAATCCCCAATACTCCAGAGCAGGTATATCCTTTATTTGAGCGATAGAGATTATTTTATTTTCTATTTCAAGCCTTTCTTTTTCTGTTGGGTTTTGATCAAGCGAATTAAGCATTTTCTGCATCACCGGATTTGCCCTGTATGGAATATCAAATTCTCTGTTGTAGGCTACAAGTTTAGTTGATGTTTCAAGGTAATTGTACTTTAATGGAGGTATCCTTGGGTTGGTTTTCTTCATTACTTTTTTATACTTGTGCACAAGTTTTATGACTTCGTATGGATTGCCTTCAGTGAGTAAGCCATAAGCTTCGACGGCAACAGTATCATTTTTAGAGTTCAGTCTTCTTATTAACCGTTCTAGATTTTTTGTTTGCTTGAGCTTGTCTTCTTCACTCACAAATCGCCAAACAGAGTCATCCCAAGTATATTTATGATAGTTCTTCGCCCAGTAGATAAGCATGTCTTTCGCTTGTTCATATTCATTATTATTCCTGATCTTGATCATTGTCAAATTCTCCAATAATTTGACAATGTCTTTGTCTATTTTATTCCCTTTGCGTGTAAATAAGTAGGCGGATAAATAGAATAATAGTTTTGGATCTTTAGTTTCAATTAAATTTGCTACTAAGGATCTATTATCATCGCTCGACTTAAGTTTGGTGCATAAAGTAGTACCCAAGAAATCCACTTCATTGTAATAGTATTTATCAGAAACGCTATACTTATTTTCAATAGAGCGAATTAACGTATCCTTGAAAGTCATTTTCCTTCTGTTGAAGTTGTCAAACTCTGATTGTATTTCTTCAATGCTTTGAAGTTCTGTTTTTATATCAAATATTCTATTATAAACTGCATGAACAAACTTCGGATTTTTTGCTGCTTCATCAAGTACTTGCTGCATACTTTCTGTTAGGTCTTCGCTAGCTGCAAAATATTCTAGGACTTTGTTGTTCAACATGGCTTCTTGGACTAGGGGATCAGTTAGGTCAAGACAGGTAATCAATTTGTTCAAAGGAACTCCCTTGTGTAGTTGGATATATTTTAGAGATATTAATTTTTGTTTCAGTTTTTTTGGATCCTCTATATGTTGCAGTTCAAGGCACAGCTTTGAGAAAGCGTCCATAGGGCTAATAGAAGAAAATTCTTGACTTTCAATTTCTCTACTGATCTGCTCCATTGGAACAGTGTAGTAAATTTGAAGAATATGAGAGTATTTAATCTCCTTTCTGTGCGTATAAAAAAAGTTGTAAAAGGTCTCTTTAGAAGTTGAGCTGTTAAGGACAATCTGAGATGACGGAAATATTGTCTTTTGTTTCAATATGTCAAGAGCCTGATCTCTGTTTTCATTATCGTCTAGAAAACTTGCAATATCTCTCAAATATCTGCTATTACCAGTTTCTAGCCGCCATTCTAGTTGATACAAAGATTTATTATTCCCACTATGTGATACATAGTCAGTTTGATTGTAGCCTCTAATCGTAAAGACTAAACAAAGGAGGATGCTGAATAAAATTCTCTGCATTTTCTAATAAGTGTGAGTAACCCTTTTGCTTGTAGGGACTCTCAGTCTAGATATGCAATAATTAAACCGACTTGTGACTCTAAAAAAATAAATAGGGAAATAATAGATATATGAGTTTTCGGAGAGGACTCAATACATTAGAAGTGACGATTATTTCGAATAAAAGCCGACGGATCTAGGTAGCCTTCCCAGTCTGTTGAATATCCTGGCCCCATAGTCATATCAATGAAATCTCTCAACTCTAAGTGCAAGTGAGCAACGTATGTGCCATGTGCAGTGCCAATTGTTCCAAGCTTTTGTCCCTTAGACAAAAGCTGACCTTCCACGACGTTTATTTTGTCAAGATGCGCATAAACGGATTCTAAATATTTAAATTCAGAATGGCCTTCGAGTTTGTGAACAACGCGCACAACATTACCCCAACCACAACAAATATCTTCAGCAACGGTAACAACACCATTTGCTATAGCATAAACAGGGTCGCCAAGATCTGTATTGCCACCTCCACGACCGTTCCAATCTTCTCCAAGATGATTTTTGTAGCCAAATCTAGATGCTAAATAATAATTTTCCCCATCTGGTATACCTACCGGATAGTCGAAGCTTCTCGTTAAAAATTCAGGATTAAAATAGAACAAACTGTCATAGTATTGATATCCATTTATGGCTTCATCTGTATCATTTATGGAAATAGGCACTTTTTTGCCGCAAGAGTGATAGGCTGCAGGATGATTACCAAATCCATAGGTCAATCCAAGAATTGTCAAGACAACTACTATTCTGAAAATATTTGATATGTTAGAAACTACTTCTTTATACACGATAATCTATTACTATGCAGCAAAAATAGGAAATCCATCCCTATGATGCTTGAAATGATATCTTTTTGATTTTATAATTATTCCTTAAATTCTTTTATTATCTTTGGTAAGATCGAGATCAAAGATAAACTTCTTTAACATATCTATCTTATTTCGATATGTGACCAAACTATAATCCTCCGCATAATTGACAACGAAAATTCCATATTGTCCATTCCTTGCAACATTCCTATTGTGGATATTAGTTGGATTTCCAGTAGTTTTATTTTCACAAGATTGCGGATGTATAGATTGCCCAGTCGATATAGTAGATGTATCGATTAGTACCGCTACTTTTGTAGTAGAGGATGCTGAAAACGATGCACTTACTACTAATCAAGTTGAAACTGTGTTTTTAAAGTTTCAACACTCTTTTCCATCTGAATTAGAAATGAAACTCATTTCACCTGCTGGGCAAGCAGTTACGCTTATCGGTCCACAAGGCACATTTGCTTCGGCGATTTTCTTTGGTGGATTTGATGTTCGTTTTGTATCTGACATAATGGAAACAGATCCTGATCCAGGTATGTCTACTATTTGGCACAACGCTGACTTATCGGGCCTAAACCAATATGATGGAGCTTATCTACCGCATTCTGGTAGTCTACAGAATTTCAATACGGGAACTGTGAATGGGGAATGGAAATTGGAAATTACTGACCCAATAGAATTTGATTTTGGTGAATTGGAGCAATTCAATATTGTCTTTACTGACCAAACAGGCATTGAATGCTGTGAAGCAAATGCCGGGGATCTTATTCATGAAGATATTACATCTTGCCCTGGCGGCGAAAGTTTATTACTCCAATTAGAGCCAACTTTTCAAGGCAATACGCCAAACACCTCTTTGTTTGCTTATACCTATTTGGTAAGCCTAGACGGTATTTTGCTTGATGTCAATGAAAATCCGGATTTGAGGACGTCGCCACCTGGTCAGTATCAGATTCATGGTTTATCTTATGAGCTAATTGATCTACCACTCATTCCATTGCCAGATGGTCAACTAACTATTGGAGATATTGAGGCTCTACTTGATGTTGAAGAGCCATTATTTTGTGCAGATATATCTCAAAATTCAATATCAGTTGAAATCTTAACTGGAAATACGGAGACCTTTCTGCAAGACACCATTTGTCAAGGAGATACAATATTATTTGGGGAACAAGCATTGACAGAAACTGGACTGTATCAAGACACTTTTTCTTTAGCTGCAATGTGCGATAGTGTCGTTGTTTTTGACTTATTTGTTGCACTACCTGATCTAACGGAATTAAGCGAGCAAACTTGCGATCCAAATTTGTTAGGCTTAGATACCACCTTTCTACTAAACGAATTTTCATGTGATTCACTTGTTGTTATTGATTACTCCTTAATACCGAATGACACGGTATACCTTGATCAAGAAACTTGCATGCAAGAATTGGAAGGTAATCAAGACACAGTCACTATATCTACTCCCGAATGTGATTCTATTATCATCACTACTCTTTTTTATGAGCAACCAGACACTACATTTACATTTTTCAAGACTTGCTTGATGGAAGAAGTGGGTTTAGATACACTTGTTATTGCCGAAGCAGGATCTTGTGATGATATACAAATTGTGCAAACGGATTTGTATCAAATTGATACTACCTTTTTATCAGAGAACATCTGTGACATAAATCTAATAGACGATCTGATCGAAACTTTTCCAACTGACTCTTGTGATCAAATAGTGATTACTTCTTTTACATATATTTCACCGGACACTACATTTATCAATGAGATAAATTGCGATCAAGATGGCATTGATACATTGATACTAGCTAATACGTTTGGCTGTGATAGTTTGGTGATAACAGAGTTTATTTTTGTAGGTCCAGACACCACATTTCTAGAAGTGTTTAGCTGCGACAGTGAAGATGTCGGTATTGATACAACCTTCCTACAAAATGTCAATCTATGTGATAGCCTAGTAATTATAAATACTCAATTTTCAACGGCGGATACTACCTTTTTAGAAGTAGAGACATGTGATATAAATCAAATAGACCCTATCGAAGAATCCTTCAGTACTGAAACCTGCGATAGTATTGTAATCACATCTTTTATCTATGTAGCACCAGATACTACGATGATATCAAATGCTTCTTGTGAAGTAAATCAAGAACCGGATTCTATCTTTCTACAAAATCAGTTTGGTTGTGATAGTTTAGTTATTAACATCTATTTCAATAGCGTTCCTACACCAACAGAACTTTTTGAAACTACTTGTGATGTAAATCAAGCAGGCGTTTTTTCTGATACTATAGCTGGTTCATTCTGTGATAGTATTATCACTACTACCATCACACTTATCCCAAGTGACACGACCTTTACATCTACTACGACATGCAAAGAATCTAGGGTTGGGATAGATAGTATTTTGCTTACCAATGCTGCAGGTTGCGATAGCCTTGTGATTAATGATGTTGTATACGAAGCCGTAGAGCCAACC
>CALIEI010000100.1 GCA_938022165.1 uncultured Saprospiraceae bacterium
AGCAATATGCTCCCTTGCTTCGTTCATTTTATTAAACAACTCCGGCACAGGCATTTCCTCATTCACCATGATGATATCTCTCATGATACTTGAAAGAGCAGAATCGGATTTACCTTTAAGTATCTGATCAAGTAGATCATCTTTTAGTACATAACCCTGGACTTTGTCTATGCTGGTATCGAATATGGGTATTCTTGAGAATCTAATCGTAGGATGAGCATCGTAAAATTCCTTGAGTGTTTGATCCTTATTTGCAGCGAGCATCACCGTTCGTGGAGTGGTTATATTTTGTGTTTTAATCGAATCAAATTTCAATAAATTATTGATGATCCTAGATTCACTATTCTTAATGGTTCCTTGCTTCACACCTATTTGAGTCATAGCAGCGAAGTCCGTTCTACTTAGCACACTTTTCTCTTTGTCTTTTTTTAGCATCTTGGTTATCAGTGTACTTACCCAGATAGCAGGAGCTAATAGAAAAGAAATAAACGTAAGTGATCTTACAGTGAATGGAGTTAAAGCTTTCCAGTTATTAGCACCAATTGTTTTCGGAAAAATCTCTGATAAATAAAGAATCGCAATAGTCATAAATACGGCAACTACTACTTCACCACTTATAGGAAGCTCCATGCCTCCGATGATCATATTTCCAGTTCCAAATACCTTACTAGCCTGCGCACCGACACCAATGGCACCTACTGTATGCGCTACCGTATTTAAAGTAAGTATTGCGGATAATGGTTTGTCAATTTCCTCTTTAAACTCTTTTAGCTTAGGCGCTGAAGGATGATTTTGCTGAATGAGCATCTCTGCATGAGAAGGTGTTATACTTAACAACACTGCCTCCCAGATAGAGCAAAGGAATGAGAAAATAATAGAAACAAAAAAGAAAACAATCAATAAAGCCATAAAGCGTGTGTTTACAATGTATTACGTGCAAAGATAGGAATAGATATGATTCATTTTAATATTAGATTAGCTTTTAATTTGAGACGCATATGGGCAAAAAAAAAGCGGGACAAGCCCGCTTTTTTTTATCACCTAACATTTACTAATAAAAGATTACCTAACTTTTATTTTTTGGTAAGGTATCAGGACTTCTCCTTCACCCATTTCGTTCAATATTTTTAAAGCATTCGTAGAAGTACCATATTTCATAGCTATTTCACCAATAGTCTCATTTTCAGCTACAGTATGATATATGTGCTGATTTTGGTAGCTATTAAGACGTTCCTCAGATGCTTCCGGAATCTTCATAGAAGAACCTCCCTTTGGAGTCATTTCTGTCGCAGGTGTGATTACTTCCTTGATGATTGGCTTTACAGTTGGTTCTGCTGGAGTTGAGTTTGCTTTGTCACTGGTGTTTGGGATTAGTAATCTCCAACCTGGCTTAAGAAAGTTATCAGTGATTTTATTCAAAGTTTTCAATTCTTCTACATTTACATTGTACTGTTTTGAGATACCATATAAAGTTTCACCTTGTGCGATATAGTGGTACACTCTTTTTACAGGAGCTTCCTTAGTTACTATCGTTTTAGTTACAGGAGCTACCTCAGCTATTACTGATTTAGTTGCAGGAGCTTCTTCAGTAACTATTGTTTTAGTTACAGGAGCGACACTCGCCGTCACTGGACCACCTTTGCTAACAAATTCATTAGCTGGAATCAAGTTCTCATTTTGAGTCAAAGATATTTCTGCTTGCACTTTCAGGTGTTGACATACACTAATAGTATTACTCTTTAGTCCATTCCAAGAAATCAGATCTTCGATTGACACGCTATATAAGTTTGAAATTTTGTATAGTGTTTCGCCTTTCTTTACCAAGTGGTAACCAGTGCGAGGAGATACAGTGCAATCTAAGTTTGCTGTAGTAGGAACTAGGCTCGGACGCGAAATGATCTTGGTATCCTGCGGTTCGATGCTCTCATCGATTACGATAGGAGAGACTTCCTTGTAGATCACCTTAGGTTGTTTGTAAACGACTTTCGGACTCGCCTCTGTTATAGCTTCTTTAGCAGGCATTTCCTTGATCACTTCTGTATTAGCAGTCTCAGATTCTACTGTTTTTGTAACTGGTTCTGCTGTTACTTCACCACCTTTCGCAACGAATTCCTCTTCTAGAGGTGCATTGCTTACCAATTCAGTAGTTACTGTAGTTTGTTGATAATCACTATTTTGCATTAATCCGCCAGCATAAGTGATCCCACCACAATCGCCTTCAGCAGGTAAACCCGTATTGCGGTCATAGTAAAACCCAGTATCTGCATTTCTATAAATATGGCTGCACTTTTCTTCAATAACCACTGTTTTCGGAGCAGCTACTTTTTTGCTAGTCGTAGCCATAGTAGCATCATCCGTTTTAGCAGTAACGGTTTTAGTAGAACTCGTTTTTTTAACTACTTCTTTTTCTTCTACACTTGTCACTTTGGTCGTTTCTGTAGTCTTAGTACATGCTTGCTCCATGAAAGTGGTCAGAGGAATATCATTTACTTTTTGAAGATCTACTTCTCTCAAGTTTCTGTTTAGTTTTTTGCTGATTGTATAGTTTCTAATGACTCCTAGAGTTGGCACTACAACCATTTCGTTCTCACTTAGGTTTCTACCTTTTGTAGACTTATAAAAGTGATACTCCCCTGGACAATGCAGATCATCAGCAAAGCTAAATTTTACTCTAGACTTCAATCCATAAGTTAATAAATCCGTGTTTGAATCAAATTCACCCAAGTCAAATGACCATCCAAATTTTTCATCACCAAAGCTAATTTCTTCATCTGAAGAGAAAAAATAACTCGCACGCTCAACGGTACTTATCCGATACTTTCCATCTTCCAAAGAAACGATAAAAATATCTGTAACATGCGCATTGATATCCTTGGCAAACTGCTCGTCCCATATGAGTTCGTTACAGTTTTTAGTCCCGACAGGCATATCATTGAGAATTTCATCACCATCTGTGCTGATATCCAATCTAACTATTTCATTTTCATTTGCATGAATGTTATAGCTAAACAGATTTGCAGTGGTCTTGAGCTTGTAATCGGCAGTTAAGGTTTTTTCTCTGAATTGGAGCTTGTCCATACAGGAACTGTCGTAGAATACGTAAATTTCACCGGCAAACACACTGACGCACATTGCCAAGCTGAACAATAGGGATAATGGTAATTTTTTCATTATAAACTTTTGAATTAATGAATATAACAGCACTTTTAAGCTGTAAATCAATAGTAGTTTACAATGGAGGGGGTACTATGATATCACTCAGATTGATATACTTAACGCTAAAGTATTACAATTAATTATAATATGTAAACTTTTGATGCTTTTTTTATTGCACCTTCATCACAATAAATAGCTTGCTATGTCCTCTTATTTGGGGGCCTCCCGATCCATCCTTCCGTATCGATACCTATCGATACTCCATGCTGGACGGGATCGCGTCATCCACTATATGCACACTTCTTTTGTCTACACAGTAAACGGGGTGGTTTTATAGAGCCTTAGGAGCTTGCTGTTAAATGATATTAAAGTGTGCATGCCGTTTCTACCGCTGGCCTCTCACGCACTCCGTTTGCAGGGCTTAGTCTATTCGACACGCCGAATGTTGTGACAAAAGAGAATTTGAATTCCTATACCTATTCGGAGGCTTATTAGTATCTTCACGGCTTATTTTATAGAAAATCTATGTCTGAAAAAACAAAGTACGAGCAAAGAGGTGTTTCTGCAGCCAAAACGGAGGTCCATGAAGCAATTAAAGGAATGAGTAAAGGGATTTTTCCAAATGCCTTTTGCAAAGTCTTACCGGATATAGTAGGTGGATCGGATTCTCATTGCAATATAATGCATGCAGATACTGCGGGTACAAAAACGAGCCTAGCCTATATGTGTTGGCAAGAGACAGGTAATGTGGACGTTTGGAAAGGAATCGTTCAGGATGCCATCGTCATGAATGTAGATGATATGGCCTGTGTCGGATGTACTGACAATATTGTCCTATCCTCAACTATCGGAAGAAATAAAAAATTAATCACTGGCGAAGTCATCAAGACTATCATACAAGAAGCAAATGCTTTTTGTGAAAAAATGGCTCAGTATGGAGTAGGCATTCACCCAGCAGGAGGGGAGACAGCAGATGTTGGAGATATAGTGCGTAGTATAGACGTTGGATACACTACGTTTGCACGTATGGAGCGCAACCGAGTTTTGGAAAATAACATTTCTGGTGGCGACGTAATCGTTGGCTTCTCTAGCTCAGGGCAAGCAAGTTATGAGACTAAATACAACAGTGGCATTGGTTCAAATGGCTTAACTTCTGCGAGGCATGATGTCTTAAGCAAATATCACGCAGAGACCTACAAAGAGTCCTTCAACCCGGGTACTCCAGAGGCAGTTATTTATAATGGTAGTAGGAAGTTCACTGATCAAGTAAGCTATGATGGTAAGACATTTACGGTTGCAGATCTATTGTTATCCCCCACAAGAACCTATTTGCCACTCCTCAAGCGCATATTTGATGAATATTTTGACCATTTAAAAGGGGTTATTCATTGTACCGGTGGAGCGCAAACCAAAGTCTTACACTTTGCAGAAAATGTCCATATCTTTAAAAATAATTTATTTCCTATGCCTCCCGTATTCCAAATGATTCAAGAAGAATCTGGGACAGATCTGAAGGAAATGTACGAGGTATTTAATATGGGGCATCGCCTAGAAATTTATACAAGCCCCGAGAATGCTCAACAATTAATTGACGTAGCCAAAGAATTTGACATCGAAGCTCAAATTATCGGCAAGGTCGAAGCACATGAAGGGACACTTCTCACCATAACAGGGCCTGATAATCAGGAATTAACCTACGAAAAAGAGCATTAGTGGAATAAAATTTGAAATGAAGCTTTAATACTAGAATATTGTTCATTTCCTGTTATGGAAAATCAAAATATAATTATATTTTTGGTGGTTCCAAGCAAACAAACATACTTCTGTTGAATTTAAGGCTTAAAATACTCCTCTTAACACTATTTGTGTTGCTCATAAATGCGTTGCTGTGTTCAGGTCAAACTGACTTCACAGCTTCTGCAGCTCAACAGTATTTACTCAAAACATTGAATACAAGTATCACTGGGAAAATCACAAATCCTACTGAAAAACTTGTGCACATCAGTTATCATAAAAATAGCTTCAATTTTAATCCAGAAAGCTTAGTCTTACCGGTAGATGAGGATGGAAATTTCAAAATTGATTTTGATCTCATTGAATCAGCTGCTTTGAAGCTTAACTACCAAGGAAAATCTATTTCATTGTTTCTCCAAAAAGGAGACGACCTAAAAATAGCTTTTGAAGGTGCAGACATGTTCAATTCTATACATTTTCAAGGTAGGGGAGCTAAGAACAATGAATACCTTATGGCCTCTAAGCGAAAATTTGATCAATATGATCAAGGATATCTCCTATATGCCATTTCGCAGAAAAGCGCCGATGACTACAAACAACTTATCGATAAAATCAACGAAGAGAAATTTGTTTTTTATGAAGCATACTCAAATGCCGATAAGGAAAAGATGACTCCTGAGTTTAAAAATTATATTCGTACAGATTATACCTACTGGAGGGCCAACCAATTGCTTAACTATCGAATTGAGCATCCGATTTTGACTGGCAAGCCTGCACCTTTAGACTTACCTACTGAATATTACAGTTTTCTAAAAGATTTAAATTTCATGAACGAGGTAGTCTTGTCTAATAGAAACTACTGTGAATTCTTAGAGGAATATTTAAAGTACGAAGGAGAGAAGGAAGCAAAGGAGAAAGCACTCGATTATGCAAGCAAAGTGGTTACCGAACCTAATATGCTCATAAATGAAAGGGGTGATTTTGTCCATATCAATGCGGGTGACAGAATCCAAATTTTGAATCAATCTGAATCCGAACTCAATAAAGAAGCAATCGAAAAAATCTTACCGGCATTTGATGCAAATGCATTAGACTACATCAAAATGGCAGACGGAACCAAAGGTTGGGTAAGAAACCTATCAGCAGGGACTCTTGTAGAAGAGCAAGATGATCCTGAAAGTAGGATAATGAAATATGCTATTTGTAAAAAGCATAATGCAAAATTAATCAAAGACCCAGGAACCAATACAGAAGTAATTGCTGCCTTGGGATATGGTGAAGAAGTAAACTATATGCACCTCAAGACTAGCGAGAGATTTGTTTATAGCCACCATGGTGTAGAGTATTATGGACGTTTGGCTGAGGTAGAAACAAAGAGAGGCCAGAAAGGCTGGATCTTAGAAACGTTTATTGACGTCCTAGAGAAAAAGGTTTTTGAAAAAGAAAATCCAGGCCAGTACTTATACAGTTTGACAGGTACTTCCGAGGCCAGACAGTTTCTTAAAGGGGAAGCGCTATATTATTCATTAGCAAAAGCACTTTATTGGAAAATAAAATTGAATCAAAGTTCGGATATCGCTAGAGAAATTGCTGCTTTTGCTTCTCATAATGAATACAAGGTCTTTAATGATATTTTACGAGCTGAGTACGATGTAGAGCAATTAAGAAAGAAAAGATCCGATAGCTATATCGAGACATATGCATATTCCAATTTAAAATCACCTGTTATTGCAAACGTAAAAGTAGGCTTGCCATTTGATAAATCTGCTTTTGTATCTGAGACTAAGGCACAAGTTGATAAGACCTATCTAGAGATTTCAAATGTTGTAGCTGACCGTCCTAGTAGCTTGGTGAACTTAAGTGGAAAAATTGAAGCAGGCTATCTTAAAAAAGCATCTTTGACGATCATCTATGATTACATTACTTACCAAGAAGAAGAAATTCCGCTTAATGTAGATCAAGAAGGCAAGTATAAAATCAATAAGGAACTGAAAGATCCAGTTCTGGCTGTATTGAAATGCGGCAACAAATCTCTTGACTTATATCTTTACCCGGGAGACAATATTGTAGTCGACTTCAATGCTAATAATTTTCCGAATAGTGTAAAGTTCGAAGGAAAGTCTTCAGCACTCAATACCTACCTTTTTAAGGAGCGAGGTGTATTCGAGACTCAATTAAATGCAATTGCTAGAAATAGTGAAAATATGAATCCGAAAGACTTCGCTGATTTTGCAAAAGAATTGTACAAGAAGCGAATTCAATACTATGGAAAGTATAAAAAGAAGAATCCAGTGAATAGCCAAGATCAACTTTTTATAAATTCTAATATTCGTTACCAGTATGCTACTATGCTCTTTAATTACGAAGACATGCAGTGTTACTTGCAGCAAAAAGAATCTATTTTTCTACCAAGAGACTTTTATTCTCCAATTGCTGATTTTCCCAATTCTGTAGAAGGGCTTCTTCCCAACTTGCATTATGTAGAATACATTCATGAATTTCTTAATCATCATGCAAAGCAATCAAGCAACAGGAATTTGACTAAGATAGAAGTAGCAGAACAATTTTTCTCTGGAGAAGTACTGGCTTATATTAAAGCAAAAGAATTAGCCAAGATGTGCCAATTAGGTAAAGCCTATGAATATGGACCAGCTATACAAAAGTATTTAGATCAAAATAATTACAAACAGTACAACGATGTGCTTAGAGTGGTTTATAACGAGAATAAGCCAATCCAAAATGGGGATATGGCTCCCGACTTTAAATTGAAAGACATAGCTGGTAATGATGTCAAACTTTCTAGCTTAAGAGGAAAGGTGGTGTATATTGATTTTTGGGCGACCTGGTGTAGACCTTGCATCAAGTCTATGACTTATAGTCAGAGATTGTTAGAAAAGTATAAAGATGATGATGTGGTATTTTTGTATGTAAGCCTTGATGAAAAGCCAGCGCTATGGAAAAGTTTTGTAGCTAGTCAAAATTTGTCTGGAGTCCATATCAACACAAATACAAGTACAGAGTATCTCTCAGATATTTCAAAACTGTATAAGGTAAAACAGTTGCCGACCTTTGTCATAGTCGATAAAAATGGGAAGATTGCTTTTAATAAAGCGGGATCTCCGGGCAACAAGGTAGTAAGCAACCTTATCGATGGTTTACTAGAATCTCCTAGATTTTAATTAAATCAGCGCATCAACAAATCAACCCATCCCTAATTCCCCAAACTTATTTCTTGTACGTTTTATAACCTGACTTGATTAGTTTTTTGTCCTTGACCAAAACAGCTTTTTCAAGATTACTTTTGTATTTAACTATTCTGTTTTGTACAACAGCACTGCTAGAGCCAATAATTTGCGCTGCGAGTATGCCAGCATTCTTTGCTCCGTTGAGCGCAACAGTGGCTACAGGAACGCCTCCTGGCATCTGAAGTATAGATAACATAGAGTCCCAACCATCGATTGAATTACTAGATTTGATAGGTACTCCAATAACGGGTAAAGGGGAGAGGCTAGCGACCATTCCTGGCAAATGTGCTGCTCCGCCTGCACCTGCGATAATCACTTTTACTCCACGCTTGTGCGCTTGCTGAGCGAATTTGTAAAGCTTCTTAGGCGTTCTATGTGCAGACACTATTTGTACTTCGATACCAATTTTAAATTCTTCCAAAATAGAAGCGGCATCTTTCATCACTGGAAGATCAGAATCAGAACCCATGATTATACTGACAAGTACTTTACTCATATTATATCTTACTTTTAATGTTCAACAATTGTTTAAGTTGAGCTGCATTTTTTCTGGCAAGGTCAACATTATCGGCCAATACGGTAGCGTGACCCATCTTACGATGTGGCCGGGTTTCGGATTTTCCGTACATCAGTATATGCGCCCCAGGTACATTCATAGCTTGATCTAAACCTTCATAATAAACAGGTCCTTCGTAGCCTGCTTCCCCTAATAGATTTACCATCACTGAAGGTTGCATATTGGAAGTATCTCCAAGCGGTAGGTCCAAGATAGAACGCAGATGTTGTTCAAATTGAGAAGTATAAGAAGCATCTAAAGTATGATGGCCACTATTATGTGGACGAGGAGCAACCTCGTTGACCAAAAGAGTACGATCCTTGGTCAGGAACATTTCTATCGCTAGTAGACCATGTAAGTCAAATGCAAGGATTACTTCCTTAGCCAATTTTTGAGCGGCTTGTTCGATCTCTTCAGTGATATTTGCCGGGCAGCAAAGATACTCAACCAAATTAGCAGTAGGATGAAATTCCATCTCCACTGCAGGAAAGCTTTTGATCTCTCCAGCGGGATTTCTAGCTACAATGACAGCAATCTCTTTATCAATATCTACCAGATCTTCAATGATACTTTTAGTGTCCATGAGTTTTGACAAATCGTCAATACTCTTTATTACTTGCACGCCTTTGCCATCATATCCATCTCGACATGCTTTTTGTACAAATGGGGTAGTTATAGTGCCATTTTGGGCGGCCTCGATAATATCTTCTTTTGATTCAAAGTGACGGTAACTTCCAGTAGGTATATTTCGATCTATATAGAAATCTTTTTGCAAGCCTTTATCTTGGATGATTTCAAGTGCTGCGGGTTCTGGAATAACCGTTTTACCGCGCCTTTCGAGTTCTTTTAAAGCTTCAATGTTTACCCTTTCGATTTCGATGGTGATGATATCCATCTCCATTCCAAAATTCAAAACATCATCATAATCCGTAAAGTCTCCCTTGATGAATTTATGACAAAGCTTAGCAGCAGGAAAGCTTTCATCCTTATCTAGAATATGTAATTTGATATCTAATCTGGCTGCCTCTAAGCAAAGCATTTTGCCTAGCTGTCCACCGCCGAGAATGCCTACTTTCTTGTCAAAAGGGTATTTCATAGATTGCTCCTTAATTTCACACAAAACTATAACAATAAAAGGACTTCAGTTTATTATTAAATAAAAAGATGTGGCATATTTACGTTCCAAATATACGTTATGAAAGATTTACTTATAAAGAATGCAAAAGTTGTCAATCGTGGTAAAATCACAGAAGGAGATATCCT
>CALIEI010000101.1 GCA_938022165.1 uncultured Saprospiraceae bacterium
GGGAGAGCTGGATGCGCCCAAATAATCCTTAGCATAAATCTCTATCTGTATAATTATCAATCAATTATAAAGGGTCTCGGGTCTCGGGAGAAAAATCTACTTGAGAGCATACTTTTAACTAAAAAATATACTATTTTTGCGTTCGTTTTTGGATTGAGCGGGCGTGATGGAATTGGTAGACATGCTAGACTTAGGATCTAGTGCTTCACGGCGTGAGAGTTCGAGTCTCTCCGCCCGCACAAATTCAAACTTTATGAGCCTTTTGATATGGGCTCAAATTTCTTTTCTCAAATAAAATTTCCGATAAATGTCCACTGTTGTCAAAGAAAACGTTGATGCGTTGAATGCGAAAATCACCGTAACACTAAAGCCTGAAGACATCAATCCTAAGCTCAATACGGAGCTCAATAAGATTAGAAAAACGGCTTCACTTAAAGGATTTAGAAAAGGTAAAACGCCCATCGGATTCATAAAGAAAATGTATGGACAAGGGGTGATGAGTGATGTGGTCAATAAATTGATCCAAGAAGAACTATCCAAATTTTTGCAAGACGAAAAGATTAAGTTCTTGGGGCAGCCAATACCGTCTGCTGATCAAGAACAGATAGACCTCAACATCAATGAGGTAAGCGACATGGTTTTTAAGTTTGACTTAGGGCTTACTCCAGAATTTGACATTAAGGGATTGGACCATGTATTTGGTCATTATAGCGTAGCGCCAGACGAGAAAGAGATAGACAAGGAGATAGAGAATATGCGCAAGCAGCTGGGCGAAAGAAAAGAGGTAGAAAAGGATATCATAGAAGGTGATTTCTTTAAAGTGGACGCTGAAGAGATCATGGAAGATGGCGGCACTGGATGGGCTACTACGATATCCCTACTATACAATTCTATGACAGAAGAATCTCAAAAATTATTTTTGGGGAAGAATAAAGGCGATGAAGTGGAGTTTGATGTAAGCAAGCTCGAGGCGGAGAAGGATGATAAATATGTGCGTAAGTATATATTGAGTGTAGGAGAAGCTGACGAGGATGCAGTGATCGGCAATAAGTTTAAAGGTAAGATTGTTGAGATACAACGTGTTTTTCCAGGGGAGTTTAGCGAAGAAAATATCAAAAAGGCATTTGGCCCAGATACGGAAATCAAAGATGAGGCTGGAGTGAGAACTTACATCGGTGAAGAGATGGGTAAGTGGTCTGCAAAGCAAAGTGATAGCATCCTGATGCGTGAGATTCATGATAAGCTCATCGACTCTAACGAAATGGACTTTCCAAAAGAATTTTTGCAAAGATGGCTAAAGGCTGGAGCAGAAGATCCGTCAAAGCATGACGATTCTGAGGAAGCATATGAAGGATTCATCAAAGGCTTGAAGTGGAGATTGATCGGAAACAAACTAGCTGATGAACACGATATCAAAGTAGAAGAAGCAGATATAGTAGAAAGTGCAAAAGCGAACTTGAGACAGATGTTTGGTGGGGGAGCAGGATTAGATGATGCGCTAATGACTCAATATGCTAAGCAAATGATGGAGCAAGAAGAATTTTTTAATCGTTCTTATGCTTCAGCGTTCAATGATAAGGTGCTGAATATCCTTAAAGATCAGGTAAGTACTGAGAAAAAGGAGATATCTAAGGAGGAAATGGATCAAATCATGGAATCTTACAGAACTCCTGAAGTGCCTGCTCCAGCAGCAGAGGAAGAGTAAGCTGAAAGCTAATCTAATCTGTATGATAAAATGGTGAAAATTTGTCCCTTATAAGTGTCACAATGATTAAATTGAGACGTAAAACCAAAAACACCGTATTACAAAACTTGAAAGGGTGAAAAACCGTTTCTTATTAAAAGCAAAACATGTTTTCAAAAGACGAATTTAATAAGTACGCAGTAAAGCATCTTGGCATCAATAGCCAAACACTGCATGACTACCAAAAGCATACTAATGCGCGTCCTAATATCAGTAATGACGGCATTATTCTTAGACCGAATATCATCGAAGAAAGACAAATGAATGTGGCCATTATGGACGTATTCTCTCGACTGATGATGGATAGAATTATCTTTCTTGGTTCTCCAGTAGTAACTGAAGTTGCCAATATCATTCAAGCGCAGTTGTTGTTCTTAGAGTCTACAGACCCTAAGAGAGACATTCAGTTGTTTATCAATTCTCCTGGTGGATCTGTTATTGATGGATTGGGTATCTATGATACTATGCAATACGTGAGTCCAGATGTCGCTACTATTTGTACAAGTATGGCTGCCTCTATGGGTGCAGTACTATTATGTGCGGGTGAAAAAGGAAAGCGTTCTGCATTGCCTCACTCAAGAGTGATGATTCACCAGTTATCGGGTGGTATGCAAGGTACATTCAGTGATATGGAGATTAGATACCAGTTGTCTAAAGATTTGAGACAAGAATTATATGGTATTTTGGCTTTACACTGTGGTAAGACCTTTGAGCAGATTGAAGAAGATTCAGATAGAGATAACTGGATGGTTGCTCCAAAAGCAAAGGAATACGGTCTTATTGATGAAGTTTTGGACAAGAAAAACCCTAGAAAGGACGATTCTAAGGCTTAAATCCATTAGAAATCATTCTCTTTGAGGGAATTTGACGATATTTGAGCCTATCAAAGCAATTTGGTAGGCTCTCTTTTTAGTTCATATGATAGGACAAAGAGATAATTGCGAAAACTAGCTAACTAATAAAATATATCATTGTATGCGAAAGAATGAAAAAGGGTTTAGATGTAGTTTCTGTGGAAGAGACAAATCAGAAGCACTAATACTGATAGCTGGTGTGGATGGCCATATCTGTGAAACCTGTGTAGAGCAGGCTCAAGAGATAATTGCTGATGAATTGTATGCTTCTCAGCAAAATGTAGATGGAGAGGATAGCTTAGGGGTTGACCTGGTATTGCCTAAAGAAATTAAGCAGCACTTGGATCAGTATGTCATCGGTCAAGATGAAGCTAAGAAGTATCTTTCTGTAGCGGTATACAATCATTATAAGCGTCTTCGTCAAACAAAAACGGATGATGTAGAAATTGAAAAGTCTAATATCTTATTTGTAGGAAATACGGGTACTGGTAAAACGCTTTTGGCTAAGACGATTGCTAAGTTTTTGAACGTGCCTTTTTCGATAGTAGATGCCACCGTTTTTACGGAAGCTGGATATGTAGGTGAGGATGTGGAGAGTATCTTGAGTAGACTACTACAAGTATGTGACTATAAGGTAAATCAAGCGGAGCGCGGGATTATCTATATAGATGAGATCGATAAAATCGCACGTAAGGGTGATAATCCATCGATCACTAGAGATGTATCGGGTGAAGGTGTACAGCAAGCAATGTTGAAGATGCTAGAAGGTACGGATGTAAATGTGCCACCACAAGGAGGTAGAAAGCATCCAGAACAAAAGCTAGTTAAGATCAATACAGAAAATATTCTCTTTATCTGCGGTGGCGCTTTTGATGGTATAGATAAAATCATTGCGAATAGATTGAATACGCAAGTAATTGGTTTTGGCAATAAGCAAAAGCAAAAAGTAGATAGAGAAAATTTACTACAGTATATCACACACAAAGATCTAAAGTCTTTCGGTTTGATACCTGAGATCATTGGACGTCTTCCCGTATTAACATACTTGGAGCCTCTTGATGAAGACGCACTTCGTCGTATCATCACGGAACCAAAAAATGCGATCATCAAGCAGTATCAAAAGCTGTTTGAAATAGAAGGCATATCATTAACTTTCACTGAGGGTGCTATTTCATATATCGCAAAGCAAGCTCTAGAATATAAGTTGGGCGCTAGAGGATTGAGATCTATCTGTGAAGCGATCATGATGGATGCGATGTACGAGCTTCCTTCTCAAAAAGAGGTGACTGAATTTGAAATTACAGAATCATACGCTAAAGAAAAACTAGGCGGTTCAATGTTGAGTAAGTTGAGAGCGGCTTAGTTATAATAAAATTGAAAAACCATGTCTCCAAAAGTTAGAAAAATTGTCACTTGGGTTATTACTGGTCTTCTGACTTTATTGATGGTCGCAGCAGGCGTAGGAAAATTTTTAGTCGGAGGCGAAGGTAGCCCGGAGACCCCAAATTATTTCTTAGTTTTTTCAGACGCTTCATGGTTGCCAGTAGTGATTGGGTCACTTGAACTCTTGTGTGGTCTAGCTGTAGCTTTTGTTCCTAAACTACGCATACCAGCAGCGCTATTGATTATGGCTATTATGCTTGGAGCACTTTATTCTCATATCCAGATAGAAGGAGACTTCAGTAATGCAGGAGGGGCTATTCTGGGATTTGTATTGGCTGGAATAAGTATCTATATGTGGAAAAATTACTTTAAGGCTTTCCCACCAGTTGTCGATTAGTAATTACATTCACACCTCACCATTAATAATTAAACATTAATCATTAATAATTAGAAAGTGAGATTTTTCGCACGCATCCAATATCATGGTGGACAATATGCGGGTTGGCAAAAGCAACCTACAGCAAATAGTGTCCAAGCAGAAATTGAAAATGCACTTTCCACAATCTTTAGAGAGGAAATTAATATCATGGGCTGTGGCCGCACAGATGCAGGTGTACATGCAAGTAAATTCTATTTTCATTTTGATGCAGCGTTTCCAAATCCAGCAGAGCAGATTAACCGCATAAATGGATTTTTACCTAAGGATATTTCAGTCCATGGTATTTATCCAGTAGGAAAAGAAGCGCACGTTCGTTTTGATGCTACCTACCGTGCATATGAGTACCACATAAGCATGGTGAAGAATCCTTTTACTACAGACTTGACTTGGCAGGTGCCTTTGAGCGGTCTCAACATTGACGTTCAAAAGTTGGATCAAATAGCCAACTTAATAAAAGACTACGATATCTTTTTTCCATTTTGTAAAACCAATCATGACGCTCATACTTTGGAGTGTCAGATCTTTGAATCTCATTGGGAGCAAGTAGGAGAGCATAAAATGATCTATCATATTGCAGCCAATAGATTCTTGCGTGGGATGGTGCGATTGATCGTAGGATGTAGCATTCGAGTGGCTACGGGGAAGCTTTCCTTTGAAAAAATAAAAGAAGCTTTAGATCAACAATCAAGAATTGATAATGCGTATAGTGCTCCTGCTCAAGGGCTTTTCCTAACTGAAGTAAAATACCCCCTTAGTGTAGGTTTGCCATTAACATAAAATGACTTTATGGCTTTGACAACTTTGGCCTTAATGTTGCGTCTCAATAACGTTAGGCTTTTGTTATACACAGCCAAAATTGTTCACTTTTATTTTATGAATCCATGAAGATTTTAAAATTTAAAACCAACATTAAAACAAAGCCTGGTGTAGCAACTATTTCAAATTTCATCGACAGATGGGACGAAGTTGTTAACTGGGAAGTCGAAACTACAAGTGCTGATAGCATTTTAACCGTTAGAGGTAACGTTAGAGAATCAAAAGTTCTCAGTGCTTTCCGAAAAGCAGGTTTGCAAATTGCACGAGTAGGTTAAACCAAACTTTATTTCTAATACCAATTAAGAAATAAAGCCCTTTGAACGCGAGTTCAAAGGGCTTTTTGTTTTAAGCTTTTACTTTATTTGGAATGTCTACGCACTTACCAAACTAGGATACAGCGGGAAACCTGCCATATGCGCATTCACAGCTTGTTTAACCTTAGTAATGGTATTTGCATCTTCAGGTTTGTTTATAATCTCATCGATCCACTCTACCACTTGCAAACAATCTTCTTCTTTGAAGCCGCGTGTAGTTACTGCGGCAGTACCAATTCTAATACCTGAAGTAATGAAAGGAGACTCCGTATCAAATGGCACCATGTTTTTATTCACGGTGATATCGGCTTCTACTAGAGCTTGTTCCGCTATTTTACCATTCACATTTTTAGATCTCAAATCTAGTAACATAAGATGGTTGTCTGTTCCACCAGAAACCAAGTCATAGCCTTTATCCACAAATGACTTAGCCATAGCTTGCGCATTTTGGATGACTTGTTTCCCGTATTCCGCAAAAGAAGGATCAAGTGCTTCGCCAAATGCGATTGCCTTAGCAGCGATTACATGTTCTAATGGGCCTCCTTGCATACCCGGGAATACACCACTGTTCAAAATAGCAGACATCTTGATAGGATTGCCTTTCTTGGTTGTTCGTCCCCAAGGATTTTCGAAGTTCTTTCCCATCATGATAATTCCTCCTCTAGGCCCTCGAAGGGTCTTGTGTGTAGTAGAGGTTACGATGTGGCAATGTGGCATTGGATCATCTAAATGCTTTCCTGCTATTAATCCAGCAGGGTGTGCGATGTCCGCCAATAATAATGCACCAACACTATCTGCTATAGCTCTAAATCTAGCATAGTCCCATTCTCGAGAATAAGCAGAAGCACCACAAATGATAAGCTTAGGTTTTACTTCTTCGGCCTTTGCAGCCACCTTATCCATATCTATTAGACCAGAATCTTTTTCTACTCCGTAGAAATGTGGCTTGTATACTTTACCACTATAATTCACTGGAGAACCGTGAGACAAGTGACCACCATGACTCAAATCAAATCCAAGTATGCTATCACCTGCATTCAAGCAAGCAAGGAATACAGCTGCATTAGCTTGTGCACCAGAGTGAGGCTGTACATTAGCGTACTCAGCACCAAATAATTCTTTTAGTCTGTCTATAGCCAAGGTCTCCACTTGATCTACCACGGCACATCCACCATAGTATCGCTTACCAGGATAGCCTTCCGCGTATTTGTTGGTTAAACAAGTACCCATGGCGTCCATCACGGCTTGACTGGTGAAATTTTCAGAAGCAATAAGTTCTATTCCTTCTCTTTGGCGATGAAGTTCCGCATTGATAAGATTAAAGACTGGATCAGTATGATTCATAGTAAATGGTGTTAAATAAGTCTAAAATGTAATATTTGGCATCTTTTTGTATCACATATTAAAAGATAGACGCAAATGTACAAATAAAGCAAAGTCTAGGCTTGAAAATTCGCCTACTTTGATCTACCGAAGATAAAAGTTTTTGCGCAGCGGACTTTATCTATTTTCTATTTATTGATGCTCGTTTGTATCAGTCCACAGTGTTATAAGACAGATTGACTGACTTCCTTCTTTTGATTTTGAAAAGACTGGTGAATCAAAAAACTAAATGCAACTTCGAGACATATTAGAAATTTAATATATATTTATTAAATTTGATCTACAATTAATTAGACAATCGTGTTAGCAAGAATCAGCATTTTTATGCTCACTATACTATGGGCCAATGTTTCTATGGCCAAAGTAGAGCGTTTACGTACATCTTTTAGATCTGACCCCGCTACTTCTATGGTCGTTGGTTGGGATCAGGTATTGGGTAATAGCGCTATTCTTTATTACGATACGTACTCTCATAAAGGTGATTTAGCTGCTTATACTTTTCAACAGGGCGTGGACGCTGAAAACAATTACGCCGGCATGCAGAATAAATTTGTGCGTCTGCAAAATCTTTTGCCTAATACCATTTACTACTTTGTTATTGCTGACTCAGATGGCCTTAGTAGAGAGTACTCTTTTGAAACCTTGCCTAATGATTCTAAGGAAAGAATATCCATAATTGCAGGTGGGGATAGTCGAAACTATAGAGATGCAAGAAAAGCGGCCAATTTGATGGTAGCCAAGTTGCATCCTCATCTTGTTATGTTTGGAGGCGATATGACCGGAGGCGATAATGCTAAGCAGTGGATTCGTTGGATGAATGACTGGCAATTGACTATTAGCCCATCTGGTCGTATGACGCCCATCGTAACGGCAAGAGGAAATCACGAATATAGTAACCGGTCTATAGTAGAACTTTTTGATGTACCTACTCAATCAAATTACTATAGCCTACCTATTGGGGGAAATTTAGCTAGGCTATATACGCTAAATTCATTGATCGCTTCTGGTGGAGATCAGAGTGCATGGTTGGAAAATGAGTTGATTAAGAACCATAAAAATGTTTATTGGCAATTGGCGCAATATCATTTTGCGACTCGACCGCATACAGCTAGAAAGGCAGAACGAAATGATCAATGGCAAAACTGGTCTAAGCTTTTCTTTAATTATGGAGTGGACCTTGTAGTCGAGTCAGATGCGCATGTAGTGAAAACGACCTACCCATTAAGGCCTACAAAGGAAAGAGGTTCTTCACAAGGTTTTATTAGAGATGATAAGCGTGGTACTGTCTATGTAGGAGAAGGATGTTGGGGAGCACCCCTTCGCGACAATGATGATGATAAGCCTTGGACTAGAGCTAGTGGTAGTTTCAATCAATTCAAGTGGATGTTTATCGATAGAGAAGGGATTGAGGTGCGTACCATAATGACAGATAACGCGGAGCAGGTAGGGGATGAGTGTATTTCTGATCGTTTTTGTATTCCAAGCCATATTGATATCTGGAATCCGTCGACTGGTGATGTTATTTATATCGAGCAGCGAGATGATGTTAGTAGTATTGAAGGAAGTGCATCCGATCAAAAAGTGGAAATTCTCGATTTCAATGCTACTTCAAAGAATGCGAAGAAAGAAATTCAATGGATTACAAAAAACGAAAACAATAGTGTAAATTTTGAATTGCAGAAATTGAATACTTTTGGATCGAGTTATAAAACCATTGCTACTGTAAATGGTCAAGGAAATACACAAGAGAAAAATTATTATCGATTCATTGATAAAGATGATTCTGAAAGCTCGTCTTACCGCCTTAAAAAAATCTCCTCTGAAGGAGTTACGTTATTCTATTTAAAGTAATTTACAATCTTATTTTTCTTATTTTCTTAACTACCTTAATGGTTGCTCTTTTTTTAAACATTAAGATGATGAAGGTATTAAGGTGCATTAAGTAGTCCTATTCAGGCTTTTTCTTCATAGCCTTAATCTCTTAACTATCTTAATGGTTACTCTTTTTTTAAACATTAAGGTGATGAAGGTATTTAGGAGCATTAGGTAGTCCTATTAAAGCTTATTCTTCATTCCCTTAATTTCTTAACTACCTTAATGGTTACTCTTTTTTTAAACATTAAGGTGATGAAGGTATTAAGGAGCATTAAGTAGTTCTATTAGAGCTTTTTCTTCATTCCCTTAATTCCTTAATTATCTTAATGGTTACTCTTTTTTAAACATTAAGATGATGAAGGTATTAAGGAGCATTAAGTAGTCCTGTTCAGATTTATTCTTCATACCCTTAATTTCTTAACTACCTTAATGGTTACTCTTTTTTAAACATTAAGATGATGAAGGTATTAAGGTGCATTAAGTAGCCCTATTGAAGTCTTTTCTTCATTCTCTTAATTTCTTAACTACCTTAATGGGAGCTCTTTTTATAAACATTAAGATGATGAAGGTATTAAGGTGCATTAAGTAGTCCTGTTAGAATCTATTCTTAATTCTCTTAATCTCTTAACTATCTTAATGGTTACTCTTTTTTAAACATTAAGGAAATGAAGGTATTAAGGAACATTAAGTAGTCCTATTGAAGTCTTTTCTTAATTCCCTTAATTCCTTAACTATCTAATTGGTTATTCTTTTGAAACATTAAGGTACAGGCATAAAAAAAGCCCGATCTCAAATTGAGACCGGGCTTTTTTATTTATTTCGTAAGGGCGATTAGTACTTAATACCTAAAGCCTTTAAAGTTTCGAAATCTAACTGACCTACAGGAAGACCATTTTCCTTTTGGAACTTAGTCAAAGCAGATTTAGTTTGAGAACCAAATACGTTATCAGAAGGACCAGGATTGTATCCTCTTGATCTCAACGCATCTTGGATCTGACGGTAAGTGTAATCAGTAACTTGGTTGTTACAGATAACCTCTCTCCACTCAGTCATTCCACCTGGCTTAACCAATCTTCTCTTAGTTACAGTTTGGTATTCAGCAGGAATCTCGATGCTGTTAGTTGAAGCAGCAGTCTTAAGAACTTGCTTAGTTTGAGTCTTGTATTCAGCAGGAATAGCTTGTACTTCTTGAGAAGCAGCATTCTTCATTACACGCTTAGTAATAGTAGAGTATTCAGCAGGAATGATTTCCTCTCTAGTAGTAGCAGGCGTCTTCAATACAGTCTTAGTAATAGTCTTAAACTGTGCAGGAATAGCTTCTTCTCTAGTAGTAGCAGGAGTTTTGATAACTCTCTTAGTTACAGTTGAGAATTCAGCAGGAATGATTTCTTCTCTAGTAGTAGCAGGAGTCTTAATCACTTGCTTAGTTACAGTTGAGAATTGTGCTGGAATAGTTTCTTCTCTAGTAGTAGCAGGAGTTTTGATAACTCTCTTAGTTACAGTTGAGAATTCAGCAGGAATCACTTCTGATCTAGTAGTAGCAGGAGTCTTAACGATTCTTCTTGACTGCGTACCATACTCAGCAGGAATTTCGATAGTCTTGATACAATCGTCACCACTATCAGTATAACCATCAGCACATCCTTGTCTTACTTGCTTAGTTACTGTTTTGAACTCAGCAGGTACTTCAACAAGACACCATACTAAACAGTCGTTAGGATCTGCAGAAAGACAGTTTCTGTCCGCTTTCTTCTTAACCCACTTCGTAGAAGCTGGCTTCACCTCGATAGTTTCTGTCTCAGTAGTGTAACGAGCAGGAACTCTTTCGATTCTAGTAGAAGCTTCTTTGATCAATACTTGCTCAGTTACTGTTTCGTACTCAGCAGGAATTGGAATCAATCTAGAAGACTCAGGCTTAACCATTACTTGCTCAGTTACTGTTTCGTACTCAGCAGGAATTGGAATCAATCTAGAAGACTCTGGCTTAGTCATCATTTGCTCAGTTACTGTCTCATAAGTAGCAGGAACTGGGATCAAACGCTTAGTCTCAGGCTTAACCATTACTTGCTCAGTTACTGTTTCGTAAGTAGCAGGAATTGGAATTAAACGCTTAGACTCTGGGCTTACCATAATCTGTTCAGTTACTGTTTCGTACTCAGCAGGAACTGGAATCAATCGCTTCGTTTCAGGCTTTACTAAAACTTGCTCTGTTACTGTTTCGAATTCTTCAGGTCTTGTAAGGATTCTTGAAGATTCAGCTTTTGCTAATACTTGCTCAGTTACAGTTTCGTAAGTAGCAGGAACAACCTCAACTCTTGTTGAAGCACCTCTTACTAGCACTTGCTCAGTTACCGTTTCATATTCATCCGGAATTAAGCATTTTGCATAACACTTACCAGGTTCGCTACCTGCAGGTACATCACCAGGTTGTGCCATCATACTTGTTGCAAAAAACAAACATGCAATTGCAAAAAATAGGTTCAATTTTTTCATAATTGAATTATAGTTTTTGATTAAAAAAAATTAATATTTAGAATTTAGTAGTATTCCGTTTATTTATCGCACAAATTTACTTCAAATCTTTCGGATAACATAAATAATACTTAGTAATTATTTGCTCTCTTATGATGTCATTCGAAACCTCCGAAAATGGTCTAATCAAACCACTTTTCATCATTATCTGTATCTCTTCTTTTGAAGTACTATATGCAGTGTTATGTTCTGATCCTGAAATAATTAGGTGGTTTAAGTTAATTTTTTCACCAAATTTATTTCTCAATTTTGTACCTATTTTCGATTTTTTTTCGTCATCGAATTTTTGATCACTCAACTCTATTCTAAAGAGCCTCCGTGAGATGATTTGTGTCGATAAATAGGACAATATTTCGTCCTCATCTTTCTGCCATTTTTTGAGGCAATAGAACACATCATAATCATCAATTTGAGTAAAGGCATCAATTATTTTTTCTTCATCTTCAAAGTCATCTTTTGAGGACTTACTTAACAGTCGCTCTAACAAACCACCATTTGAAAAATAATTTGGATCTTCTTGAATCAACTCCTTCGCTCGCTCAATCGTTCTGATCAACATTTGCTCTGCAATAATTACCGTCTTGTGCAAGTATACTTGCCAGTACATTAATCTTCTCGCCAGTAGAAATTTTTCAATAGAATAGATTCCTTTTTCTTCTACTACTATATGATTGTCTACCACATTGAGCATGCTTATGATTCGTTCATGCCCTATAGCACCTTCATGGACTCCAGTGAAAAAACTATCTCTTTTGAGATAATCCATTCGATCCATATCCAGTTGACTACTTATCAACTCATGTAAGAATGTCTTATGATAGGTCCCTTTGAAAATGGAAATAGCCAAATCAAGTTGTCCATCAAATTCTTTGTTTAATTGATCCATGATCATCAGGCTCAACGTCTCATGATGAAAAGGCAGAATTTTGTTTTCCAACGCATGTGAAAATGGGCCATGCCCTATATCATGAAGCAAAATTCCGACTTTTACTCCAATTTCCTCTTCTTTTGTGATCGTTATACCTTTTTGTCTCAAGACCGAGATAGCTTTATTCATCAGATGGGTTGCACCCAAGGCATGATGAAATCGAGTATGTAAAGCTCCTGGATAAACATAATCGGTCAATCCAAGCTGCTTTATTCTTCTGAGTCTCTGAAAATATCGATGTTCTATAAGATTGAATATCAATCCACTAGGCATGTCGATTAACCCGTAAATAGGGTCATTCAACAATTTATTTTGCTGCATTACTTCGAATTTTTAACAAAGATGGGTCATTCTGAGCAGGAAGTTCACAATAAGCCAAAATTTTCAGGCGTTAATAGTCTGCATTTCAAACTGATCGTGCAAATCTTTATTTGCACAGTTACTAATCCATAGACAGTCGAATTCAAAAAATGGTTGCTCCAAGGAACGGATTGAACTGCAATTATTTTAAAAGACACCAATTTTCATATTTAAGCCATAAAAATCTATTCCATCGAAAAATAGCTATACATTTAAAGCCAATTTGATTTTTAATTTATTTCATTTAGAATTTTCTTCCATTTCCGGGCGAGACCTAAGTTCAGCTAATACTAAGTAGCCTGCGTTGCTTCAGTTAATGAAGCAGTAGATTGATTCTTTTAAATAGATAATTCTTGATCAATTTGGATATCACCAGCTAATAAATCTAATAAGAATGGACAAGATCAAAATATTATGGGCGGACGATGAGATCGATTTGCTAAAGCCACAACTCCTATTTCTAGAAAAGAAAGGATACGACGTTATCACCGTCAGTAATGGACACGATGCCCTAGAAGAATGCGAAGAAAGAAACGATATCGATGTTGTCTTTTTAGATGAAAGTATGCCTGGACTGACGGGCTTGGAGACTTTGAGCAAAATCAAAGAGAATGCGCCTAACATGCCAGTCGTCATGATTACCAAAAACGAGGCGGAGACAGTGATGGAAGAAGCGCTCGGTAGTTCGATCACGGACTACTTGATCAAGCCAGTCAATCCAAACCAAATTCTCCTTACACTCAAAAAAATAGTCGACAACAAAAGACTGATAAAAGAAAAAACGACCAATGACTATCAGATGGACTTTAGACAATTATCCATGCAAATTATGGATAATCCAGATGTCAATACTTGGGTGGATATCTACAAGAAGATTATTTATTGGGAGCTTAAGTTAAACGAATCTAGCACCTCTGAGATGTCTGAAATTTTGGATATCCAAAAGACGGAAGCCAATCGTGCATTTTCAAAATTTATAGAAAAAGAATATCCTACATGGATAGGCTCTGATCACGAAGATGTACCTATTCTTTCACACAACTTGATGGCTAAAAAAGTTTTTAACCAGTTGGATGAAGACAAGCCGACCATATTTTTATTATTGGATAATCTTCGCATGGATCAGTGGAAAATTTTGGAGCCAATTGTTTCAGAAATTTTTAGGGTAGAAGAGGAAGATACCTTCTATAGTATACTACCTACCACTACGCAATATAGTCGTAATGCTATTTTTGCGGGGCTCATGCCTAGTGAAATACAAGAGTACTATCCTGACTATTGGAGGAATGATATTGATGAAGGAGGTAAGAACAATTTTGAAGGTGAATTGCTTGAAGCGCAAATCAAAAGACTACTGCATAAGCCGATCAAACACGAATATATAAAGGTGACCAATATCGCCAAGGGAAAGAAGTTGCTAGACAATGCGCATAATTATCTCAATAATGACCTGACTGTTATTGTGTACAATTTTATAGATATGTTATCTCATGCGCGAACAGAAATGGAGGTGCTCAAAGAGCTCGCAGGGGATGAAGCGGCCTACCGTTCTTTGACACGATCTTGGTTTGAGCATTCTCATCTCTGGGAGATGCTGCAAATCGTGGCAGAAAAGGATGTCCAATTATTCATAGCGACAGATCACGGAACTATTCGGGTCAAGACCCCATCTAAGGTAGTTGGTGACAAAGATACCACCACAAATCTTAGGTATAAGGTAGGTAGAAATTTGAAGTACGCCAATAAGGATGTCTTAGAGATCAAGGACCCCAAACAAGTGCTACTGCCAAGACCCAATCTGAGTTCTACATTTATTTTTGCCAAGGAAGACAAGTACTTTTTGTACCCAAATAATTATAACCACTATAATGCTTACTACAAAAATACGTTTCAACATGGGGGTATTTCATTAGAAGAAGTAGTGTGCCCCATCATAAAGTTGACTTCTAAGTAATAGTTTGTCGCGACGTACGGAACGTGCCCAAGCGCGACAAGCCGGAGGCGCGTAGAGGCAAGAGATGGGAGTGGGTCCGTTTGCGTTTTTCCACGCATGCGGTACGAACGGACAGCTCGACCACCACCTATCAGGTGTGTGGGTGACCCGTGTGCCGTGCATGCGGATTAACTAGGTGGTGAAAGTCCACTGTGGAGGTAAGTAGTGCTAACCACTAGCTAAGAGCAAGGGTGTCCATCGTGAGGTGGAATCTGAAGGAAGCTTAAGGCAAAACTCTGAGCCGAGGA
>CALIEI010000102.1 GCA_938022165.1 uncultured Saprospiraceae bacterium
ATTCCTCAAAAACAAATTACACATGCAATAACAGTGGAATTGAAAAAGAAGAGTATTATCAAGACGATAATTTAACCTTAACCATTAATTACTTTTATAAAGCTGGCAGGCTTTCGCACAAAAAAAGTTATGACAAAGACAATTCTCTTATAAAGGAAGAAATCATTACCTATTTCCCTTCGAAAAAAGAAACAATAACACTCGTTCATCGAGATTCAAAATCTACAAACACATCAAGTATTCAATCGCCCAAAAGGAGCAGAAAAATCGAATTTTTTGATGAAAATGGCAATCAAATAAAAACCTATATTATTTCAAAAAATGGAGATAGCTACGCTGCTACAATTACAGAATTTAGGTTAAATACCCTATGATAATCTTTACAATGGATTTTCAATTATTGCCTTATACCAATGCCCCCCGCGGTATGTGCGGGACAGGCATCCTAGGCTTATTTCTGAATCATTATTTATTTCTGAATCATAAAAAATGAGTCTAAATTTAAGCTCTCGGAGGGAGCAAAGCCTAAAGGAAAGGGTGCAACCCTATCTAAAAAAGAACGAAAAATTGAGCCCAAGAAGAACGACGCCAAATCTACTGCTCACCATATAGCAGAGAATAATTCATTGATAGTCCTAAACTATCATTCATGCAAATATAGACTTAGTCGCTGTCGTCCTTTCAGGACTTCAAATATTCTTTCACCATACAATGGGTTTCACCCATTGCTTTATGCCGACGCCCATCCTGGGCTGGTATTTGAATAAGATTTTAATTTGGAATCCAAAAGAACAACTGAGCGCAATCTAAGACTCCCGGAGGGAGTACAGCATAAAGGATAGGGTGCAACCCTATCTTAAAAAAGAACGAAAAACTGAGTCCTGTAAGGACGACAGCTAACATATCGTTCACTGTATCAACAATCATAAAGAAACTAAGACCAAAGAAATTCCTCATTATATTCTAAATTGTACTTTTTCAATATATCTATATATTCTTCTTTAAATGATTTATGTTGATGATGAATATGTTGATTTTTTATGTAATTAATTAATGAGTCTACATGGCTCTGGCTAATCGAAAATGCACCATACCCATCTTGCCAGTAAAAATCTGGCGATTTAGATTTTATCCATTTTGAAGAGCTTGATTTTAACTTTTGCACAAATTGAGATAAGGAAATATTCTGAGACAATCTGGATAAAATATGTACATGGTCTAAATGCCCACCAACAATTAGAGAAGGACAATTTAAATTTTTGCATGTTCCACCTAAGTAATCAAACATGTCATTTTCAAATTCCGGAAGAATTAAAGCTTGTTGATTTTTAGTTTGAAATACGATATGTAAATAATTTTGCACTAGTGATTGACCCATAATTTCAAAATTGGTTTGTAGTAAAATTAATAAAATTCCGATCATGTATGCGGTCGTCCCTTTAGGTTTAGGACTTCAAATGTTTTTTCACCTTACAATGGGTTTCACCCATTGCTTTATGCCGTCGCCCCCCGCAGTATGTGCGGGACAGGCATCCTGGGCTGGTATTTGAAGAGAAACTAAAACTTAAATCATAATAGAATTTAATTCAATAAAATCAAAGCTCCCAGAGGGAGCACAGCATAAAGAATAGGGTGCCAACCCTATTATAGGGACAAGTGAAAAATTGAGTCCTGGAAGGACGACAGCAAACCTGTTATAACCGGTATGATTTAAAATAAAATAATCAATCCACAAATATCATTTGGAATACTTATACGCCACACCCAAAGAGAGAGAAGGCGCTGCACCTTGATTCGTCGCCGTAATAGCGCCATAGGTGCCAAAATTTATCCACCAATTATCGGCGATGTTTAATCCCAACTTTATACCCGGGGACAAAAATGAACCATTATTGTGATAGAGGACAGAACCATCTGCATCAGGATCTTCGGCATCATCAAGATTCAAGGCGCCATCAATATGAAAAATCAAATAGAGTGACCTTTCTCCAAATTCTATTTGAGTTCCAATTTCAGTATCGATGACGATCTGATTTGGGATTTCTGATCGATATCTATATCCACCACCGAAATATCCAAAAGTACTTCCTCTACTAAAACCTGCTGACAAACCACCATCGACAGCATGCTGTTTAAAACCGGTCCTCAAAGCACCTTCACGAGTTGCTGTCGGAGCAGTATAACTTGCGAAAGCAGTCAAAGGAAAACCTTTCAACAATTCATGCTTTACTTGAAACTTCAAATCCCCAAGTGCAGACAAAGAAATACTATCTATGCTAACTATCTTATATGGCAAATCTACTACAACTGCTGTCCTATCCGTAAGACTATAGTTACCATAAAAACTGATAGTCCCATCGCTGGTTTCAAATGCGTTTTGTGCACCTTCTCCATCGCTGTTAAAGATATCAGTATAGGTGATGCTCGTTCCAGTCAAAGCAGTATAAAAAGAACCTTTATTCTCCACCCAAGGACTTTGAGCAAATATCAAGGTAGTGATCATAACTAGAGCCAATGTAGCAAATTGTTTATACAGCAAAATTTATATTTTTAGAATATCAAATAGGGAATCATACATTAAACACATCTACTGCTTATTTGGTTATTTACTTTTAAATGAAATATCTTTTAAGCGTCGACCTAGCTGGCTTTAAGCTCAAATGTTTGAAAATATTGTATTTTTAAACTAAATAATCTACAAGCACCTTTCTAAATATTAAGTTATGGCAAAACAACTAGATCACATCACCTCTGAGCTACAAGGATTCATAGAGCAGCAAAAGATCTTTTTCGTAGGCACGGCAGCCGCTGAAGGAAAAATCAATGTTTCCCCCAAAGGAACTGACTCATTTAGAGTTATAGATAAAAATAAAATAGTATGGTTAAACCTTACAGGTAGCGGCAATGAAACTGCTGCTCATCTACTCAAGCAAAATAGAATGACCATTATGTTTTGTTCCTTCGAAAAACATCCATTGATCCTAAGGCTATATGGTAGCGCAAAAATTTATCACCAAAGAGACGATGCTTATAAAAACTACGATAAGCTATTTGATGAAAATGTAGGGGCTCGCCAAATTATAGAAATGAAAGTCGATATGGCACAGACCTCTTGTGGATTTGCTGTGCCTTTTATGGAATTCAAAGAAGAAAGACCCGTCCTCAATAATTGGTCTAACAGACTAGGAAAAGATGGGATCGAACAATACTGGGTGGATAGAAACACTAAGAGTTTAGATGGCTTTGAAACAAAAATCCTAGGCGATTAAAATGAATTCTTCATTTCAATTTGTCATGATTTTAAAGAAAAATCATGACAAATCGGATTTTATTCTCCAACTAACCCAGAGCGATGCTCTGGGCTTTTTTATTTCGCTCTCTTTGGGGCTTAAGGTCTAAAAATTGTAACTCACCACACCTTTCAAAAAGAATGGTGTACCTGGTGTGAAGTGAATTTCTTCTACTGGAACTTCTTCATTTTGCAGTCTGGACAAAGTAGCAAACTGTGTTTCGTTCCATTCTGTATTCAAGAGATTTTGAATTGCGATACCAAGCGTCAGTCTTTTCCACTCATAGCCTAGACTAGCGTCTACTACACCGTATCCAATCGCTACAATACTATTGTCTTCGTTGGCTGGTCGATCATCCACATATCTAAATTTCAATCCACTATAGAATCCGGAAGGATGATTCAATTTAGCACCTGCTGACAGCGTTAAGTCTGGAGCTAATGGAATAAAATTTTCACCTTCATCCTCTTCTATAGCACGAGCTATCGTATAGTTAGCGTCAGCATCCAATAATATCCAATCTAGTGGTTGATATCGTAAACTAAAATCTATCCCATATCGTCTAGAGCTACCACTCGGTTCTACTATACCTGCATCCCCTACATAAACAAACTCTTGTTCTGAAAACAAATACCAAAGCGCAGTATTGACGAATAAATTTTTAGCAGGTTTACTTTCAACTCCTATATCTGCACCCCAAGCTGAAGGCAGTATTACGTCTGCTTGATTGTTGATTACCACTCTGGAATCGTTAGTATGAAAACCTTTACCTGTTTTGATATAAAACTGCAAATCAGGAGAGTGATTATAAAATAAATTAACGGATGGACTAAAGACGCCTTCCACATTTGACTCAGGTGAAAAGCTACTCGCCAATCTATCTAGATATTGAAACCGGAAATAATCGAAACGCAATCCTGTATTCAAAGTCCAATCACCACGCGAGAAATTAACATCAGCAAATACACCTGCATTGGTTTCATCGACATCGCCAAACTGAATTTGACTTAATGTCATTATCCTATTTAAGGTATGTGCCAACTCATTGTCCTTGCTCTGATCGTACCTCAGTTGTGTGCCCACAGAAAAATTTCCGAAGAAGTCATCAAACTGAAAGTGCTCTTCATATACCGAACTCAATCCAAAAAGATTCCGGTCTTCTCGCTGTACGATTTGATCACTATTGATAGGGTCTTCCAAAAAGAAGGTGAAATTTGAATAAAGTTCAAAATCATATTTTGAGTAGAAGAATTTTGAGGTGATGGATTTGTTGTCTCCAAAAAACTTCTTGTGTCTTAACATTGCATTTATTCTACTAGTAGTACCACCTTCTGTATCATCTATCGCTCCGAATCTTGTAATACTGCCATCTCTTACTGCTCGTTCAGGTATTTGCCCAGATGCAGTCCATTCACTTGTAAAATAGGAAGCAGAAAGTTGAATGTTTTCTGATTCTGAAAGTTGCGTATTGTACTTTCCGACTAGATTGATTCTACTGAAGTCTTGTGAGCTTTCAAAAGGTCCATCTGAAAAGAGAAACTCGCTAGCAAGGTAAGCACTAGTTTTAGTCTGATCCTTCCTACTCAAGTCCAAAACGCCTAAAATTCGACGGGTATCGAACTGACCTAATTCTAATTTTATGGTACTGTTATCTACCTTCTTTTTGGTTTTCATTTCGACAAAGCCCGCTGTATTAAAATTGCCTCTATCAGCATAGTATGGCCCTTTGCCAAACTCAATTCCTTCTACTAATTCTGGGATCACAAAATGTAAATCTGCGTAGCCTTGTCCATGTGCATGTGATACCATATTGACTGGTAAGCCATCTACCGTAATGGCCAAATCCGTACCGTGATCAATATCAAAACCTCTTAAAAATATCTGCTCTGCTTTTCCTCCACCTGCATGTTGACCTAGTATAAGTCCTGGTACTTGCTTTAAGATATCTTGAGAAGAAGAGACCGGGTTGATTTTTAGATCCAATTGATTGATAATGTAAAGTGGATTTTCATCTGGAGAAATAACCACTTCAGATAAAGAGATTAGAAAATCTTGCATTTCTATTCTCAATTCATCGTTTACATTTTCAACAATAACGAGTGTAGGTTTATAGGTTAGATGGGTAACTCTTAGGCTATCTCCTATCCTCACATCCTTTAATTCAAATAGTCCAGCATCATCAGAGTGACTATGTTCTAAATTTTTAACATGGAGGACTTGTGCTCCAATAATAGGCTCATTATCGCTATCCAAAATAACACCTTTTAATGTTTGGCAATATGGAGCTACAGCTTGAAACAAGCAAAAAATAAAAAGTATACGCTTAATCATTTCGATGGCAAAATATTAAAAATTATTTTACTCTCCACGTGACTATTGTCACTAAAAATCAATTCTATCATTTTTTACAAATTCAATATTGAAAATGACATATTGATGGAGAAATTAGCCTCTTTATTAACCTACAATCGGCGTGGCGTGCAGCCTAAGCCCTGCAAGCAGCGCGCGCTAGAGACAAGCGGTAGTAGCGGCATGCAATTGTGGGTGGAAGTGGGCAGCCAGGTGCATTGGCAGTAGAGACAGGGCATGCCCTGTCTAAAAAAGCCAAGCCATTGCATACAGCGGATGACGCGGTCCAGATGCCCCCGACTTTTTTTATCGGGAAGGCACTGGATGGCCCCAAGCCATAGGACTTTACTAAACTAATCCTAATAAAATACCTCTAATCATAATATGTCATAAGTGACCTTCGTTGTACCTTGCATGATAGACATATTGTCTTAAATTTTGAATTAGTTCAGCCATAACTGCTAATGACGAAAAGGAAGCAAAATAAAACTACAAGCTTTATCCAAAAGTTTAAACAAGGTAGCCTTGTGTATAAGGCGGCTGTCAGCATGTTTAGTTTGGCACTGATCGGTGGGTTTCTTATAGCCGCTTTGGTTATCAGTATACAGCTAGGACTATTTGGAAAACTGCCCACACATAGTCAACTCATGGCTGTAAAAAATCCTGAGTCTACGCTCATATATTCGGCAGACGAGGTGGTAATCGGTAAATTTTTCACAAAGAATAGAACCAATATTTCTATAGACGCTATTTCACCTTACTTGACTGATGCGCTAGTCGCTACTGAGGATGCTCGATTTTACAAGCATAATGGGATTGACTATAGGGCATGGATGCGTGTATTGTTCAAAACTATCTTGCTGCAAGATTCATCAAGTGGGGGCGGAAGCACCATCAGTCAACAGCTCGCCAAAAATCTGTTTCCAAGAAAAAGATACTCCGTAGTCAGCATACCGGTCAATAAGATTAGAGAATTTATCATTGCAAAAAGACTTGAAAAAATATACTCCAAAAATCAAATCCTCAGCATGTACCTCAATACGGTACCATTCGGTGGAGACATTTATGGTGTACAGGTTGCCGCTAAACAAATCTTTGGCACCAACTCTAGGGACATCAAACAAGAAGATGCTGCCGTACTGATCGGTATGCTAAAAGCAAACACAAAATATCACCCTGCTAAGAATCCTAAAAATTCTCTGAAGAGAAGAAACGTTGTTTTGGCTCAGCTCGCAAAATACAAGTACATCAGCGAAGCAGATCGTGATTCACTTGCTCAACTGCCTTTGGAAAGCAACTACCAAAGGGAAAGTGTGAGTGCTGGACTAGCGACATATTTTAGAGAAGAAGTGCGAAAAGAGGCCAAAAATATTTTGGCAGAATTGGACTTGGCCGACGAATACAATCTCTACACCAGTGGTCTAAAAATATATACTACTATTGACTCTCGCTTGCAGACTTATGCAGAGCAATCTATGAAGAGCCACCTCTCAAAACTACAATCTACTTATGATGAACATTGGAAGGGGATGAACAATTTATCGGCTAGTGATTTGCAACCTTTTATAGAACGATCGCAGCGATACAAGCGCATGAAGCAAGCCGGTGCAAGCAAGGCGCAGATAAAAACTGCTTTTGATAAGGTACAAGAAATGGAAGTATTTGACTGGAATAATGGAAGCAAAAAAGTAAAGCTGAGTCCTCGTGATAGTATCAAGCATTATGTCAATTTATTGAACACAGGTTTCTTAGCTGCTGATCCAAAGACCGGGCATATCCTCGCTTGGATTGGTGGGATCAGTCACAAACATATCCAGTATGATCATGTCAAGAGTAAGCGTCCAGTGGGTTCTACCTTTAAACCCTTTGTCTATGCCAACGCACTTCAAAATGGCCAAGAACCATGCGAGTACATGCATAACCGCTTAGTAACTTATGCTGAGTACGATGATTGGAAACCTGAAAATGCAGACGGTGACTACAATGGTGTTTACACTATGGAAGGGGGCCTCACAAAATCAGTCAATTCTATTTCTGTCAACCTGATCACAAAGCATGGGATCGAAGAGACTATCTCTCTGGCAAAAAGAATGGGTATCCGATCTAAGATCCCAGCTGTGCCTAGTATCGCACTTGGAACAGCTGAACTGCCACTCTATGAAATGGTCAATGCTTACATCCCATTTGCGAATGATGGTTATACTCGTGAACTAAAATTTCTGCTCCGTATCGAAGACAAAAATGGGAAGGTGATATATAATGCACAAGAAAAAGAAGATTATGTGTCTGAGCAAGTATTAGACACTATGACTAATCAGCTCGTAGTGCGTATGATGCAAAGCGTAGTGGACAAGGGCACTGGAAGAAGGCTGCGTGGCACTTATGGCTTGACTGGTCAGATGGCAGGCAAAACGGGAACTACACAAAACCATTCAGATGGTTGGTTTATTGGTTACACACCTGATATAGTAGCTGGTGTATGGGTGGGCGGAGCATCTCCCAAGGTAAGATTCCGTTCTTTAAATCTAGGTGCAGGTGGCAATATGGCTTTGCCGATCTGGGGTGGCTTCATGCAAAGATCTATCAAAGATAAAAATTTTTCCGCTTGGCAAACCAATACTTTTACCGAGATTCCAGATAGTATATTGCAGCAAATAAATTGTGAACCTTATCTCGAAGAGATGCCATTGTTTGTAGATCTTGAAGAAAAAATTGAAGATGTCGAATCCGAATTTGAGAAAAAAATTGAATCTTTTTTTGAAGAGCTTTTTGAAAAGGATAAAAAGAAAACGACACAAAAAAGAGGCAACACAAATACTAGACAAGCGGAACGCAGAAGCTCAAAATCTGAAGAAATAAGAAAAAGAAACGAGAAGATCAAAAAACAAAAGGAACGCCAAAAAAAACGTAAAGATTTCTTTAAAAAGATATTTGGGGGCGGGTAGAGGTAGTTTAGAGCCAGACTCCCTTAAGTCTTCTTAATTGCTGGTTTTAAGTTTAACATCCCCGCTTGGCTCATTCGGCAACCTACTATGAGTCACATCCATAAAAAAATTAGTAGAGCTTCAATAAGTATGCAGCAGCTAACATTAAAATTCC
>CALIEI010000103.1 GCA_938022165.1 uncultured Saprospiraceae bacterium
TGAGATATTGTGGATCTTTTTTGGTATCCACTGCTCTAATGCATTAAATATTGGCAGAAGAATGTGCAAATCACAGGCTGTAGCAGCCTAAATTTTAATCAAAAAGTGGCTAGAAAAATATCACCTTAGCATTGCTTTGCCCTTATTTCTGAACATCCCTATTTAAAATTCAGAACAATAACAAGGTCAAAAAAAAGGCCATCAATTTTCACTGATGGCCCTTTTTATATTTTTAATTTAATTCTACGCTTATATGTGGATAGGTCGCTTACCAGTAGCATCCATAGCAGCCTCTCTCACTGCTTCCGTATAGGTTGGATGTGCATGACTCATTCGAACTATGTCTTCAGCTGATCCTCGGTACTCCATGATGGCTACTGCTTCTGCGATGATATCTGCTACACGAGGTCCTACCATATGTACACCAAGTACTTCATCCGTTTTAGCATCTGCAAGAATCTTTATCATTCCATCTGTGTCCATACTAGCTCTTGCTCTACCCAAGGCTTTAAAGGGGAATTTTCCAACCTTGTAGTCTACTCCAGCTTCCTTAAGTTGGCCTTCCGTTTGTCCTACATCGGCAACCTCTGGCCAAGTGTATACTACACCAGGAATAAGGTTGTAATTGATATGAGGATGTTGACCACTGATATGCTCAACAACAAAAGTTCCTTCTTCCTCAGCTTTATGCGCTAACATAGCACCTGCTACGACATCACCTATAGCAAAGATGCCTGGCACATTAGTTTCCAACTTATCATTTACATTTATCTTTCCTCTATCGTCAGTATGGATGCCTACTTTATCTAAGCCAAGTCCGTCTGTATACGCTCTTCTTCCTATGGCAATTAGACAGTAGTCAGCCTTAGTAGTAATCTCCTCTTCTGAGTCCCGCTTTTTGTAACTAACAGTTACACCTTTTGCAGTACCCTTTACTGAGGTTACCATATGCTTGAGGCTAAACTTGATTCCTATTTTCTTTAAAGCACGCATAAGTTCTTTGCTACAGTCCTTATCCATTCCTGCGATAATACGATCAGCATACTCGATCACTTCTATTTCTGTACCTAGTCTTGCATATACTGATCCCAACTCAAGTCCTATAACTCCACCTCCTATAATAACCATCTTCTTCGGTACCTTATCGATATTCAGTGCTTCAGTTGATGTGATTACTCTTTTTTTATCATAGTTAAATGCTTCCGGTGTGATCGGTTTTGAACCTGTAGCAATAATGGTATTCTTAGTTGTTATCTTTTCGGCTTTCCCTTTTTTAGGTTTGATCTGGATAGTGTTTTTGTCAATGAAAGAACCATGACCATGAAAAACATCAATCTTGTTCTTTTTCATTAGGAACTCAACACCTTTGCATGTAGTATCTACCACATCGTTCTTTCTTGCGATCATCTGCTTCATGTTCACACCCAAGTTTTTGAGTTCAATACCATGCACAGAAAAATTTTCTTTCGCATTGTGATAATGCTCCGAAGAATCCAATAGTGCTTTTGAAGGAATGCAGCCTACATTCAAGCAGGTTCCTCCAAGTGTATCATATTTCTCTATAATAGCTGTTTTGAGTCCAAGTTGACTAGCTCTAATCGCAGCAACGTAGCCTCCGGGTCCAGACCCAATTACGGTCAAATCGTATTGCATTTCTTTATTTTATGTTCTATTCTATTATTATCTACTATAATTAACGCAAATGTAAATTATAGTTGTTGCAAGTTTTAATCTTTTTTAGGAGCTGGCCCTTGTTTAGGTTTGCGCTTAAAGAACTTCTTCTTTTTTGCCGGCTTTCCACCTTGATTATTGGGTTTGTTATTGTCTCCTTTAGGCTTTGGTTTATTGTTTCTATTCTTTGCAGTACTTTGATTAGCCCCTTTGTTATTGCCATCCTTTGTGCTTGGCTTATTAGAACCTGTATTCTTTCCACCTTGGGGTTTATTGCCTTTTCTCCTTTTCTTATTACGTCTTCTCTTTCTCTCTTCTGGTGGCAGTTCAATTACATCGTTTACGCTTTCATAATCATTTTGATCAGCTTGTGATTCACCAGCCATATAGTCTTCGAGACTCATTAAGTCAGCTGGTTTTTCCTTTTTCTTATTCATGGCAAGGATTTCTTTTACCCTAGCCAAACCTAGAGGATAAAATTTACCTCTAACGCCATTTTCGATATAAGTATAATACATGAGTCCTTTGAAAATATCAGTTTTAACCAAAACTGCTTTCCCTCTTTCCGTAAATAGATTGTCAGCACGTTTTGGAAATTCTTCAATCGCCTCCATGTAGGTGTCTAACTCAAAATTTAAGCAACACTTTAATCTTCCACATTGGCCAGAAAGTTTTGCCTGATTGATGGCTAAATTTTGATATCTAGCAGCAGTGGTAGATACGGTCTTAAAATCTGTCAGCCAGGTAGAACAACACAACTCTCTACCACAAGAGCCAAGTCCACCGATCAAAGCAGATTCTTGTCTAGCACCGATTTGGCGCATCTCAACTTTTATCTTAAACTCCCTTGCATAGTGTCTGATAAGTTCTCTAAAATCTACTCTGCCTTCTGCGATATAGTAAAAGATAGCTTTTCTGTTATCTCCTTGAAACTCAACTTCACCAACTTTCATATCTAAGTCAAGTGTACGAGCCAGTTCCCTAGCT
>CALIEI010000104.1 GCA_938022165.1 uncultured Saprospiraceae bacterium
GGACTCGAATAATATCCATTGGTTGATCACTCCTTCAATTGAAATTACTTCAGAAGCAGCCTTATCCTTTATGATGGGTCAGTGCCACTGGGAAACAGGAGGAATGACAGTACTTATATCTAATAATTTTAGCGGAGATCCTACAGCCGCAACTTGGCAGGAAGTCAATTGTACGCTACCTACTGATAGCGATGACTTTTGGGCATTTGTACCAAGTGGAGACATCGATTTGACAGATTACTTTACTAGTGGAAATGTACATATCGGATTCAAATATGAAGGCCGTGCTGGAGTGAATGAGACTACATTCATTCTAGATGATATTGTAGCTTCTAATTAAACCACATTTCACAACAAAAAAAGTGCATTTATTGAGTAAGATAAATGCACTTTTTTTATACCCCCTATAGTCTTATCTTTGCGAAAATCTTATAAAATGTCAACAGACACATTTAAGTTTAAACAGTTCGAAATAGCTCAAGATCAGTGTGGTATGAAAATCGGAACAGATGGAGTGCTATTAGGTGCCTGGGCGCCGCTGACTGCAGAAGCTAAAAATATACTAGATATCGGAACTGGAACCGGCGTTATCGCTATCATGCAAGCACAACGCTGCCCAACCGCAAACGTTGTCGGCGTAGAAATAGAAGAAAAATCTGCAAAGCAGGCAACAGAAAATATGAATGCCTCACCTTATAAAGAGCGACTTAATGTTCACTTAGGATCAATTCAGGACTTCGCTAGAGAATCTGACCAGAAGTTTGACTTAATCATCAGTAATCCTCCTTTTTTCTCCGGCGGTACATTTAGCCAAAATCAAACTCGAAATGATGTCCGTCATACTGTGAAATTACCTAATGGTGATTTGCTTAGATGTGCTCATCAGCTTTTGGCAAAAGACGGAATCTTCAGTGTAATCTTGCCTTATATCGAAGGTCTTAGATTTCAGGAAATGGCAGACCAATATGGGTTTCATTTATCACACATGACAGAAGTAAAACCCAAAGTAGATAAATCGATAGAAAGGCTACTGATGGCTTTTACTAAACAAGAAGTTGCTGAGGTAAAAAAGAATGAGCTTGTTATACAACACGATGCTAGGAATGACTATACAGAAGCATACATCGCACTCACTAAAGATTTTTATTTGAATTTATAATTAGACCTTGGCTTACATGAAACAAAAAAGGAAAGTGAATAATCACTTTCCTTTTTTTTGTTTCGCTTAATGTTAGTTAACACTTAATCTATGGGAGGTAATATTGACTCCTTCCGTTTCTCTAATAATACGGTTGGCTACATCTAGGATAGATGTATTTTCGATGGTCATAAATCCTCCATTGGGACCAGGAGATCTATGCCATTGAGCAACTTGGCCGCTTTCAAATTTCTTTGCCCCAAAAAAATTGCGAACTGTTTGTTCTTCCAAATTCAGTTCGCTTGCGATTTTTGATACACTACCTGTAGGCAGCTTGTGCTTGATGTCTCTCAACTCTTTAAAACTAATATTCATAAAATGATACGTTTAAAAGTGAATAAAATGGTTTTGTCGTCACCAATGAGCTATAGCAGAAGCCATATTAACATTGGTTTTAATGTAAGGTACAAATATTTATATTGAATTTGCAACTACTTTAAGAATAAAAATAGCCAAAATGAGAAACTTGATGTATAAAATGTGGTAAATACTCGGCGCAACAGTATATTGACAATATATTAGGAGCGCTCTTCGCCTTCTATTATTGCTTTAGAATCATCATTCAATTCTTGCCTTTCCAAAAATTCATTAGCCAAGGAGAAGAAATTTCTAGTTCCTTTACTATTGACATCATATAGTGCAACTGGAATGTGCATATTTGGCGCTTCCCCAAGTTTTGAGTTACGGCCAATAATTGTTTTGAAAACATACTCTGTAGCGTGATCATTTATTTCTTTGACTACTACGTTCGCCAGTCTGAGACGCTTGTCATACATAGAAAGCAAGATACCTTCAATTGACAAACCTTGATTCAATTGTTTGTTGACTAGGGAGATTGTATTCTGGAGTTTATTCAAGCCCTCCAAGGCAAATATCTCACACTGGATCGGAATCAGCACTGAGTCTGCGGCTGTCAGCGCATTGATCGTAATCAATCCTAATGAAGGCAAACAATCGATGATGATGTAATCGTATTTATCTTTAATAGAAGCTAAACAGTTTCGCAGAATGTATTCTCTTCTGAATTTGCTTACTAGCTCTAGCTCTGCACCAACCAAATCAATATGAGAAGGAATTATATCTACATTGGGTGTGCTTGTTTTAAGAATTACATTTTCAGCTGGTACCTCATTGACAAAACAATCATAGATACTTCGCTCATACGTTCCCTCCATAATACCTATACCGGAAGAAGCGTTTGCTTGTGGATCAGAGTCTACAAGCAGGACTTTCTTTTCCAATATTCCTAGACAAGCTGCTAGATTGATAGCAGTAGTTGTCTTCCCTACTCCACCTTTTTGATTAGCAATGGCAACAATCTTTCCCATTTATTATATTTCTATTTCTTGTCCAAGATCCAACAATATGAGCTCTTTTTGTCGCTTGGCAAAAGTCTCTTTAGCATCACTATGATCTATAGCTATCACTTCAAAAGTATCGAAGTGACATCCGATAATCTTATCGCACTCTATAAACTCAGCAGCGATTACCGCATCTTTATATCCCATAGTGAAATTGTTACCGATAGGCAAAATGGCAAAATTTAATTTAGGACAAGTCATTGGAATAAGTTTCATATCCATCGTCAATGCAGTATCCCCTGCATGATAAAAACATCCCTCTTCATTCCATATTACAAAGCCTCCTGGGTTTCCAGCGTAGGTACCATCAGGTAGTACAGATGAATGTATTGCATTGACAAACTTCACCATTCCAAAATCGAACTTCCATTCTCCTCCGTGATTCATAGGATGCCCCTCTACACCTCTTTGTCCGTAGTAAGAAACAATTTCATAGTTTGATATAATCCTTGCTTTATTTTGCTTAGCAATCTGCTCAGCATCTAAGACATGATCTTGATGCCCATGGGTAAGCAGTACATAATCACATTTAATATCTGCAATGTTGAGTTTATCGCTCATATTGCTATTGGCTGATATAAACGGATCGATTACAAGCGTTTTACCCATAGTTTCTATGATAAACCCCGCTTGTCCAGTGTACTTTACCTTCATAATATGCTAATTGGTGTAGAATGCGAAAATACAAAAGCCTACAGACAATTAGGCACGCTTTTCAAAAACCTATATTAATAAACAAGGTTATAATGGTGAGAACTGTACATTTAGAAATTATATCAAAAACACATATATGCTTACAATCATCAGCGGGACGAATAGAAAAGATAGTAAAACCCTCTTGGTAGCTCAGCAAACACTAAAAAAAGCTAAATCGGCAGGTATAGACGCCCATCTTATAGACTTGTCATCTATCCCTACTGATTTTATTAGCAATACTCAGTATGCTCCTGATGCCCTCCCAAGTTGGCTTAAAGAACTGCAAACTGACCTCCTGATTCCTGCAGCTCATTTTGTTTTTGTTGCTCCGGAGTATAATGGCAGTATCCCCGGTTTTCTCAAGTTATTTATTGATGCATTATCGGTGCATAAACTCAAAGAGACGCTAGCTGGTAAAAAAGCAGCATTGATAGGTGTAGCGAGCGGGCGTGCTGGTAATCTGCGTGGGATAGATCATTTGAGTGCAATGCTTCACCACATGGGCTGCACCGTTTTGCCAGGAAGTTTACCGATTTCTAAGATAGGTGATGTTCTTGATGCGGACGGGCACTTGAACGATGATACAGCAAACCTGATTGAAAAGCATATTCGAAATCTAGTCAATATTTAGCTTTTTTTGGGCACCTCCCGAGCCATCCCACAAGCTATGCATTTCGTGACCAGGCTGTGCGTGAGTCCGCTCCGCTCCCGTCCTACACTGCGTTTCGGACTCCAGCCCAAAGGGCTGGATCACTACCATCCTTGGCGCGATTTTGAATATTGATTTTTGAGTCTATTTCAAAAAGGCTGTTGGAGGTGGTACTTTCTTGCTTTCGGCTTCGATAGAGTCGGAACTATTAAGATGCACCATGATAGTATCTTTATAGACGAAATAGACATTAGTTTTCTCTATAACATATACTATAGTTATTCGATTAGAATAAGAGTAGACTCAAATGGAGATTATGACTTTGAGAGAAATGTTGCAGAGGTGAGAAACTGGAACAAAATAATTAGAACCTGGCTTCAATGTAAACTCATCAACGCAATTTGAAGCGATTATTGAAAACTGTAATTAGGTGCTTATAGTTGGAAGAGTAATATATTATTCTAAGCCTTATTGACCTTCGCAGAAATTATTTTATTTTTATTTTGTTTCAATAGTAAATTAACTAAATTGGCAGATCAAGTTTGCTTACTTTAAACAAACGCTAGTATGATAGAGAACTTCAATCAAATCAAATTAGAAACCCCTGTTGATAAGATTATTAAACAGATACGCAATCTTATTACCTCAGGACAACTCCGATCCGGTGATAGATTACCTGCCGAACGACAATTAGCTTCTACTCTAGGTGTAAGTAGATCTTATGTACGGGACGCCATCCGAAAGCTTGAATTTTATGGAATATTAAGAACATTGCCTCAATCAGGGACCGTCATCTCCGGAATGGGAATTACAGCCTTAGAAGGGTTGATTACAGATGTCTTAGCCATTGAAGAAACGGACTTTGCTTCCTTAGTTGAAACAAGGGTTATACTAGAAGTTAATGCGGCTACTTTAGCTGCCCAAAAAAGAACTCCAGAAGATATTGTTGCGCTAAAAAACGCACTTGCTGCTTACGAATCCAAACTTTCCCAAACACAACAAGCTACTGAAGAGGATTTACTTTTTCATTTAAAAATAGCCGAAGCGAGCAAGAACAAGGTGCTTAAATCTTTAATGTTAATCATAACTCCTGACATCCTTAAAAGCTACGCCGAATTGAAAGTTTGTAATAGCACCACCGTTCAAAAAACCATTCAAGAGCATCAGGAAATACTCGACTTTATTATCAAACAAGACGCACAAGGGGTAGAGATTGCGATGAATAATCACCTAGAGGAGGTTTTGAATTTTAGTAAAAATGGCTCACATAAAATATCATCGAAATAGATAATTTTGAGTCCGCTCCGAAAAGTCACGAAACCATAAAATGACTCTTTTGGCGATATTTTTTTTGAAATGATTCTAGCCAATGCAAGTTTGCATTGGTTCCTTCATTATTTTGATCTACTAGATCAAAATTGC
>CALIEI010000105.1 GCA_938022165.1 uncultured Saprospiraceae bacterium
TTCTCTTGTTCCATTGTTTTCTTGAAGTATAACTTAGTTGTTAAGATAATAAAAAAAATAGATTGAGATTATTAATCTTGATATGGAATGTTATGAAGGCTGTTTGTTGGAGGCGTAAAGAAAAATCACTATTTTAACTCACACTTATTTACTTCAAATATTAAAATGAAAATCTGTAGAAAATGCAAAAACATATTATCGGAATTATGATTAGCCTCATAGGTATTGGGATTATGGGATATGAAGCGGGCAGAGCAGACAAAATTTGACAAAGCAATGAGTCGCTTCATTTCATAGGTTTGGGAATTGTCTTCTTTGGAATCCTTGTTTATTACATGTTGAAGAGATCTGAAAAAGAAGGAGACAAATCTAAGTAATAGCAGTTTATAAATTTTGGGATTCTAAATAATATCAAAAAAACTCAACCCCGTGTCAGAGATAGGAATCATGCAAGCGATAGTGCAGCAGACCCAGCCGTTGCATAGCTCGGCGTAAAAGATAGGCTGGGGCCGAAACGAATGTGGAGTGATGGATAGCTCGACCTCCTTTAGGCAAGATGTTCTTTTCATCTTGTCTAAAGGAGTAGACACCCAAATAAAAAACTTATAAAACTTCCTTACCCTTTTTCCATACCATACTAGCTTTCAGTTCCCCCTGATGATACAAAATCTCTCTGAAATCTGAAGTCGGAAAAGAAACAATATCGGCCAATTGGCCTTCCGCAAGACTACCTCTGTCTTGTAAGCCCAATGCAGCAGCAGCCCTAAAAGTAATCCCCGAAAAGATCTCTGCAGCGCTCAATTTCTGAAAGGTGCCGAGAATAGCTGCTTGGCTCAATAGATTCCCTTGAGGGGCAGAACCTGGATTCCAATCGCTGGCAATCGCTAGGCTGGCACCTGCATCCAAAAGATTACGAGCCGGTGTGAATGGACAGCCGAGCCCGATGGTCGCACCAGGTAGGGCAACAGCAATGACATCGCTCTTAGCAATAGCTTGCACTTCCTTATCGGTACTTGCTTCCATATGGTCTACGCTCAAAGCGCCCACTTCGATGGCTACTTGAGAACCGCCGGGGGTGAATTGATCTCCATGGACCGTGAGCTGATAGCCTCTAGATTTTAATTCCAAAAGATACGCCTTGGAAAGAATAGGGGTGAAAGCGCTGTCTTCGATAAATATATCAAATCGTTTCGTTAGTTTTTCTTCCTTTATTTTCGGTTCTATCTGTTCTAAGATATAGGCCAAATACGCTTCTTCGTTCAGGGCTATATCCTTAGGGCAAATATGTGCTGCAAGACAAGTGCTCACAAGATCAAGCGGATGTATTTCATTTGCTTTTTGTATGGCTCGAAGCATCTTGAGTTCATTGTCTACATCTAATCCATAGCCACTTTTAACCTCCGTGGTAGTGATGCCGTTGCGAATTTGCTTTTGCATCCTTGGCAACATAAGTTCAACCAGCTTGTCCTGATTTGCTTGTCGAGTTTGCGTAACAGTGCTCCAAATTCCGCCGCCTTCTTTGGCGATTTCCAAATATGTTTTTCCATTGTTTCGAGCAGCGTAATCAAAAGAACGTGTACCCGCAAAACAGATATGCGTATGCGCATCTATAAATCCAGGTAAGGCCACACTATCATTTTCTATGATTTCTTTCTTGCAGTCGGGATAGGAGTCGACCAAATTTTGATAGGTATCTACTTTCAGAATTTGATCTCCATCTACCAAGATGCCCCCATCCGAAATGATAGTGAGCTGTTCATCTTTCAAGGCACCTTTTAACCCAAGATTTGTCATGGGTAGAATTTGCTTGAAAGGACCAATAAGTTTTAAGTTTTGTTTATGCATGGGACCAGTTGTTTGGATCGTCGCTATCATTCGGAGATAAGCCAAGGATATCTCCTTCTGTATTTACTCCTAGGCCAAGAACAGTTCTATTTGCGTAGTTGAAATAACTCACTACTTGATTTATTTCCAATATTTCCCCATCCGTATATCCAGCTTGAATAAGTTTGTCATAGCTATCTTTTCTTAGATCTTGGATGTTCATGGTGATCTCTTTAGCGTAGTGCATCCCTTCTAGCATCTTACCCTCAAAATGCTGATCGGGTGCATCCGCTTGAATACATTTTTGAATAGCCTCGAATTTGTCTTCCGCTATCAATCGCTTCAAGCCAGCGCTATGATGTTCGAAGCAATAGTCGCATTTATTGAGATGGCTCACATAAGTCCCCAAAGATTCTAAGTACCATTTTGGAAGTACATTTTGATTGTGATGCAAAACAGATTTGTACAAAATCATATGCGCATTCAATGTATGCGGTCGCAAGCTATGGATACCCATGACATTATCAACATTGTCATCTGGACCTTTTATTCTGTTGTACAACTGTTTTAGTTTTCCTGTTGCTTCAGCATAAGAAATTACTTTTATCCAACTCATAATTCTGTCTTTATCATTTGATCTAGCAAATCTTTATCTACAATATTGGGTACCGTCACTTTTAAATCCGGCGTCTTCTCCATTTGACGCTTAATAGCAAAAAGTGAATTCTCATTCCTGGCCCAACTCCTCCTAGCTATACCGTTATTAACATCATAAAACAACATTCGTTCTAAACGCACATCAGCCTCCGCCGACCCATCTAATAATAAACCAAAACCCCCATTCATCACTTCGCCCCAGCCAACGCCGCCACCATTGTGAATCGAGACCCAAGTCGCTCCTCTAAAGCTATCGCCGATCACATTATGTATCGCCATGTCTGCAGTAAATTTAGAACCGTCATAAATATTGCTCGTCTCTCTGTATGGAGAATCGGTTCCACTCACATCATGATGATCTCTACCCAATACAATAGGTCCTGATATTTCACCTTTGCGAATCGCTTCATTGAATGCTTGCGCAATTTCAATTCTACCTTGTGCGTCTGCATATAGGATTCGAGCCTGTGAGCCTACCACCAACTTGTTTTCTTTGGCGTCTTCAATCCAAGTAATATTATCCTGCATTTGCTGCTGAATTTCTTCTGGTGCATCCGCTTTGATGCGCTTCAATACCTTTGCAGCAATGGCGTCAGATTTATCTAAGTCTTCTGCTTTACCAGAAGTACAGACCCATCTAAACGGTCCAAAACCAAAGTCAAAACACATAGGGCCTAAAATATCTTGTACATAAGATGGATATCTGAAGTCAATACCATTCTCATGCATGATATCTGCCCCTGCACGAGAAGATTCTAATAAAAACGCATTGCCATAATCAAAAAAGTAGGTTCCTTTAGCTGTATGTTTATTGACTGCCGCTGCATGCCTTCTCAATGAGGTCTGTACTTTCTCTTTAAAGGCATCTGGCTGCGCTTTGATCATTTCGTTGGCTTCTTCAAAACTAAGTCCAGCAGGGTAGTAGCCGCCCGACCAAGGATTGTGTAGCGAAGTTTGATCCGATCCGAGATGAATAAAGATATTTTCTTCGTCAAATTTTTCCCAGATATCTACCACGTTTCCCTCATAGGCGATAGAAACGATTTCTTTATTTTCTTGTGCGATCTTTACTCGACTTACGAGATCGTCAATGTTATCAATGAGTACATCCACCCATCCTTGTTCGTGTCTCTTCCGTGCAGCATTGACATTTACCTCTGCACATATTGTTATACAGCCAGCGATGTTACCCGCCTTTGGTTGCGCACCACTCATACCTCCAAGTCCTGCAGTCAAAAATATTTTTCCTTTGCAATCTTCTCCTTCAGGTAGCACTTTCCTGAAGGCATTCATAACTGTGATCGTTGTCCCATGCACTATCCCTTGTGGGCCGATGTACATATAGGAGCCCGCCGTCATTTGCCCGTATTGAGTGACGCCGAGCGCATTGTATTTTTCCCAGTCATCAGGCTTAGAATAATTTGGAATCATCATACCATTGGTTACCACCACTCGTGGTGCCTCCTTGCTAGAAGGAAACAAACCCATCGGATGACCAGAGTACATATGCAATGTCTGTTCATCGTTCATCGTTGCCAGATATTGCATCGTCAATAGATACTGCGCCCAATTTTGAAAAACGGCACCATTGCCACCATAGGTGATCAATTCTTCGGGATGTTGTGCTACAGCCGGATCTAGATTATTTTGAATCATCAACATAATCGATGCTGCCTGCTTAGTCTGTGCAGGATACTCATCCATTGGTCTAGCGTATATCGCATAGTTTGGTTTAAAACGGTACATATAGATACGCCCATAATCTTGCAGCTCTTGTAAGAATTCTGACGCCAGCGTATTATGCCATTGCGTAGGAAAATAACGCAATGCATTTTCTATCGCTAGTTTCTTTTCTGCCTTGCTTAGTATATCTTTTCTTCTGGGTGCCCGGTTTGCATCAGTTGGATAGGACTTCGCATCTGGCAATTCATTCGGAATTCCCTGTAGGATTTGTTCTTTAAAACTTAGTTTAGTGTCAATCATAAATATCTATTGGTAGTTCAGTAAATTAAATTACCGAACTGTAGTGATTTTAAAGCCTTATTAAGTACTAAATATATCTGTGCTAGGACTAGGATTAGCCTCGCAAAACTCTTGTGAAATATTTACAAGAGATCTTTCTTGTATTAGTTTAATCGCCTTTTCAATGTCAAGGCCAAACAACCTATCCTCTGTTGCGAAGCTAATACTGTCTCGCACTTTGGCATGTACTTTTTCCAATACCGCACTTGACTTATTAGGTTTTTGAAAGTCAAAAGCCTGCGCGGCAGTCAGTAGTTCTACACCAAGTATTTTTTCTAAATTGTTAATGACACGCAATGTTTTACGCGCGCCAATAGAACCCATACTTACATGGTCTTCTTGTCCAAGCGAGGTCGGTATACTGTCTGCACTGGCTGGAAAACATAAGCTTTTGTTTTCGCTCACAAGCGCAGCACCTGTGTATTGGACTATCATAAATCCAGAATTTAGACCCGTACTTTCTAGTAGCAATTTAGGAACGCCTTCTGTTTTACCCTCCAGTGCTAAATAAGATCTGCGATCAGAAATATTTCCTAACTCCGCCGCCGCTAAGCAGGCATAGTCTAGTGGTAAAGCCAAAGGTTGCCCGTGAAAATTGCCACCACTAATCGTGAAATCTTTTGAAAAAACAATGGGATTATCTGTTACCGAATTGAGCTCCATTTCGACCGCTTCTTTTAGATGTAGCCAAGCTGCTCTAGAGCTACCATGTACTTGCGGGACACAACGCAAAGAATAGGGGTCTTGTACCTTTTCGCAATCTTTATGTGCCAACATGATTTCAGATCCTTCAAGGAACTTATCTACCCTGTGCGCTACATGCGTATTCCCGATATAGGGTCGCGTTTTATGCAGCTCAGGATGAAAAGGCATCTTAGAACCTTGCAATCCTTCGATCATAAGTGCCGCAATTATATCAGCATGCTCCAGGCAGTTGTGCAATTTATCTACAGCCAATACTGCATGTGCTGCGATAAATTGGGTGCCATTGATAAGGGCCAATCCTGACTTAGGTTCCAAGTCCAACGCTTCAAGTCCATGCTTTTCTAGCGCTTGCTTTGCTGGGATTCGTTTTTCCTCATGATACACCTCGCCCTCACCTATGAGTGGTAAAAAGAGATGTGACAAAGGAGCCAAATCTCCAGAAGCACCGACTGATCCTTGCTCAGGCACAACTGGTATAATATCTTTTTCTATATGCCAAATTATACGATGGATCACGTCAATAGAAATACCCGAGAAGCCTTGAGAAAGAGAGTGCACCTTCAAGATCATCATCAACTTTGCTATGATAGGGTCTATTGGTTCGCCCACCCCTACACTATGGCTCAGCAGTATATTCCTTTGCAGTTTGCTGGTATCTTCCTTAGCGATGATGCTATTGCACAAGGGGCCAAATCCCGTATTGATACCATATACCACACGATCTCCATTGGCGATATCCAGCACGTGCTGATTACATGTCTTTATTTTTTGTATCGCTTCCTCACTTAATGTAGTGGATAATTCTCCTTTTGCAATCTTTATGGCTTTGCCCGCCGTGAGATGATCTAGACCATATCTAAACATAGAGTAGCTTTTCTCCAAATCTAAGCATATCTTTGATAATTGAAAAGATCATTTTAGTCAATAATCGATAACTATGAGTAATCGTATAGAATGGAGGCATTTACGGTATTTCATGGCCGTTGCAGAGGAGTTGCACTTTGGCAAAGCCGCTAATCGGCTTTTTATTTCACAGCCGGGCCTTAGCCGACAGATCAAGCAGTTAGAGGAAGAGATGCGCACTCAATTGTTTGAGCGAGACAATAAGACTGTAAGTCTAACCGCGGCGGGCGCTTTTTTTCACGATGAGGTTAAGCTACTCACAACTGAATTTGAGAAGATCAAACTCAATACTAAGCTTATCGGTTCTGGAGGTATCGGGAAGGTCAATATTTCTTATGTTGGTTCTGCTATGCAAAATGTAATTCCTAAGTTACTTCTAGATACCCGTCGAAAATATCCTGAATTAAAATTCGCCTTACAAGAACTTGACAATGCCAAGCAAATTGAAGGCCTACTCAGTCATAAAATAGATTTTGGTTTTGTCCGCCTAGATCGAGTGCATCGTGATCTTAAGATGGCGCCTGTTTTGACGGATACTTTTTCACTTGTGTTGCCTGAGCAACATCCGCTAAGCAAACGAAAATTTAAATCTCTTACCCAAGTCAAGGAAGAGCCATTTATTCTATTCGAGCGTGAATACAGCAGTTTTTATTACGACATAGTGATGAGCATTTTTGATGCCGCTGAATTTTCGCCAATTATTTCCCACACCACGGTACATGCGAATACCATCTTCCGATTGGTAGAGAACAATTTTGGAATCTCCATTATACCTAGTTCCCTTGCCCTTGGCTACAATATGAAGGTCAAGTTTATTGAACTCAAACACATTCCCCAAAGAACAGCTCTGTCCGTAGTGTGGAATAAGAAAAACAAAAATCCCGTATTAAAAAATGTGCTTGACTTGATGCTTGATTAAATTTTTTTGGGCGTGTCCCCTTTGTGAAGCTACAGCAGGTTTGCTGTAGTTCCTTCACTATCTAGGTCCACTGGGCCTAGCTTGCTTCGCAACGTTCAGTCAGGGCCGGGCTCTATCGGGGTGCGCTGCGCTCCCGTCCCGATTCCGTTTCACTACATCGTGACCAAGCCCTTTCGATCCCTCACGCATTCGATAAATTATAAATACTTCGCTTGTTTGTTCACTTTTTCAATAATAGATCAAAGAAAATGTAATGCGATACTTATTTTGTTTCACGTAACCTTCGCACAGAGACTAACCAATATCACCATCCTATAAATCCCAAGATCGTCGAGGTTTTCAACCTTGATGCTATGAACTTAGCTTGTTCCTAGTTTCCAAGATCATTTTTCTTCAATTAAATATTGATTTCATATAAGTATAAGTTAGACAAGTGTATTGAATCGAGTTTGAAAACCTCGACTATCTATTCTTTTTTCAAATCGGTTCATCAGAACCGATTTGGTAAAATTTTAAAGCCACAGCGTGACGACATATAATAGCCCAGGGCTTGCAGCCCTGGGTAAATGAGCGAAATATCCCATTTGGCGCGATTTTTATTTTTTCAAAAATCGTGACAAATGGCCCACAAGAAAAATCTTCCCAATTTCATAACAACCACGCGATAGGGACAGAAGTGATACGCAGTAGACTGGAGACTTCATGAAGTAGTGGCTGGCGACGGATGAGTGAATGAACGAATACTAGTCAGCCGCATACTGAATAAGTCTCCAGGCTGCTAAGTACAAGCGGATGGCCCGGCCCCGTGCAGCGTAGCCTATGCGATGGACTAGGGGATCGCCCAAATTATTATTTATCTAAAATCTGTCGCCATATTTATTTAGGGGATTGTATAACATAATTCATTTCAAAAAATGCTCTTCATTTTATAGAAATAAACAAGTTGTCATCCTTTTCGTACATTTATAAATCATGAAAGAGGAAGGTGTTAAAATATTGAACGAAAAAGATTCTATTTCAGATGAAATAGCAAATTTGATCAAGATAGCTCGAGAAGCCACAAATTCTGCCTATGCACCCTATTCCAATTTCTATGTGGGTGCAGCTGCACTACTAGAAGATGGTACCATTGTCAAAGGATCTAATTTTGAAAATGCATCCTACCCATTATGTCTCTGTGCAGAACGAGTAGCTCTTGCGAGTATCCATAGTCAATATCCAGGCGCCATAGTGAAAATGATGGCTGTGACAGCACGTAATCCATCACAAAAAACGAACGAACCAATCGCGCCCTGCGGAGCTTGCCGTCAAGTCTTATTAGAATATGAGCAAAAGCAAAAAGAAGAAATTAAGATTATCATGTTCGGTGAAGAAGGAAATGTAGCTGTGTGTAAAAGTGCTGCGAGTTTATTACCGATGGCATTTGATCATTCCTTTTTATCAAAATAATAACGATCTAGAAAGACCTGGCCGGCCTGACTATCTTTATTTTCATAGTACCGTTTTATGCAAACTGCAGAACTGGTAAAAGCCAATTCCTTCCAAGGAATTTCATCTTCAGCAAATAGTTGTACATCCAAAGATTCTATGCCATTTGAAAAAGTAGGTCCAACCAGATCGCCTAGAAATAAAACGTATACTTGATTGATCTTATCTAATGAGTAGATGAGATGCGGTCTGATGTTTGTGACCGTAGCGTTGGCTTCTTCAACTAATTCACGTTGCGCTCCATCTTCAATCGTTTCACCATTTTCCATATAACCGGCGGGTACATTCCATAAGCCCTTGCAAGGCTCGATAGCTCTTTTCGCTAGCAACACTTTATCTTCAAATATTGGCAATACACCAGTAACAATTTTTGGATTGAGGTAATGTACACTTTCACATTGCGTACAAACATGACGCAATTGTGTGTCGTCTGGGATGTGTTTATATTCTACAGTACCACCACAATACGGACAATATTTGAATGCTTTCATCATAATTCTGAAGATAACAAATTTCTAACTCGTTCCGCATCCTCAGGAGTGTCTACACTAACCGCACTAAAGGAGGTGATACCTACGCTGATCGGTATATTGTGGTCTAACCACCTCAGTTGTTCTAATGATTCCATATCCTCTATGGCACTAGGCCCTAGATTTTCTAAACTAAGAAGAGTATTACGATCGAAACTATATAATCCGATATGCTGATAGTAGTCAAATTTATTTGACCACTTTTCTTTCTCAATACCTCGACCATAAGGTATAGTTTGTCTGCTGAAGTATAGTGCTTTACCAGCCTTATTGAATATAACTTTTACCACGTTAGGATTAAACAGGTCTTCCTCATTGGTAAGTCTCTTAGCTTGAGTAGCGATCCCATTACCACTAATTTCTACGAGTTCATCAATTTGAAGAGGGGAGATCGTAGGTTCATCTCCTTGAATATTGACTATGATTTGAGCATCACTTATGGCTTTGGCTACCTCAGCTACTCTACTAGTCCCTGTTTTATGATCTTTTGAACTCATCATCACTTCTCCATGGAATGATAGTACGTGATCATAGATTCTACTATCATCTGTTGCGATAATAACTTGATGAAGCTTTTTTGATTTTTTGCACTGTTCATAAACCCTTTGAATCATGCTTTTTCCATTCAGATCAATCAAAGGCTTGCCTGGAAAGCGTGTAGAATCGTATCTAGCAGGAATAATCCCTATGGTTTTCATATAATTAGAAATATTAATATATAATTTTTATATTTTTACGTTATAATCAGTAAGATATATCGAGTTTCTTGCTGTAAATGGTTCCCTCTTAAGTCAATATTTAGAAAGTAAATAATTCTTTATGTACACATTAAAGGTAATGCTAAGCTTTGCAATTAGTCTACTTTTTCAAGCAAGTTTACTTTTTTCTCAAGATATGTTTGAGGAAAGATATCTTCAGGATATAGTAAATGTAGAGAAAACACCTGCTGGCAGGCTTTATATTCCTCATAAATTAAGTCATGGGCAGAGCTTATATGGGATATCTCAGTTTTATCATGCTACCTTATATGATATCAAAAGATTGAATCCTGACCTTAAGGTAGGTGAGGAGACTATAGGTGATATGATCCGTATTCCTATAAATCAATCGCAGTTGATCATGGACCTTAGTCAAGCTAGTAGATATGCTCTCCTTGAAAAGGTGTTTTACACAGTACAAAAAGGAGATACGCCTTATGGAATAGCCAATCGAGCCTTTAAAATGAGTTTAGAAACACTATACATCAGAAATGGTATTACTGAAAACGATATAGTAGTTGGTAAACAACTTCATATAGGCTGGATCCCAAGTGTTGGTCTAAATTACTTTGCTAAACCTATAAAAGCAAAAGCGGTATACTATAGCCCTGAGAATGAAGCATTCAGAAACGAATTTACTTCTAAAGGAATAGGGCAAGGCAAAAAGGTAGAAGAAAAAGGAGCGGCTTACTGGAATAAATCAGCGGGTGAAGATTTTGAGTATTATGTAATGCATAGAAAAGCACCTAAAAATAGTATCATAGAAATAACAAACCCAGATACTGGGCGTACAATTTATACTAAAGTATTAGGCAAAATACCGCCAAAGTATCCAAATAAAGTAATAATTGTAGTATCTCCGAAAGTAGCCAAGCAACTAGGAGGCGTAAATGCTAACTTTTTCGTTAGTTTGAACTATTATAAATAAATACCAATTATGGATTATAAAAGTAATATCCTCGAAGTTATAGGAAATACCCCCTTAGTTAAAATCAACAAGGTTATTGAGGATATTTCTGCTACAGTACTACTTAAATTAGAAACTGTGAATCCGGGCCATTCTATAAAAGATAGAATGGCATTAAAGATGCTTGAAGACGCAGAAAAAGATGGAAAAATACTACCTGGAGGCACCATTATCGAATGTACATCGGGAAATACTGGAATGGGCTTAGCTATAGCAGCTTGTGTAAAAGGGTATAAAAGTATCTTCACTACTTCTGACAAACAATCCAAAGAAAAGATCGACTTACTCAGAGCAATGGGCTCAGAAGTAATCGTCTGTCCAACAAACGTAATGCCTGATGATCCTAGATCTTATTATTCGATTGCAGAAAAGCTAAGTAAAGAGATTCCCAATTCTTTCTGGGCTAATCAATACGATAACTTAAGCAATAGACAAGCGCACTACGAATCTACTGGTCCAGAAATTTGGAAACAAACGGAAGGTAAGATTACGCATATGATCGCAGGAGTTGGAACAGGGGGGACTATATCTGGAACTGGAAAATATTTGAAAGAGCAAAATCCAGATGTTAAACTTTGGGGCATTGATACTTACGGTTCTGTATTCAAAAAATATCACGAAACGGGTGAGTTTGATGAGAAAGAAATCTATCCATATATCACCGAAGGGATAGGTGAAGATATCTTACCCAAGAATGTAGACTTTTCTCTTATTGACCACTTCGAAAAAGTAACTGATAAGGATGGGGCAGTGATGTGCCGTCGATTGGCAAAGGAAGAAGGAATTCTTTTGGGGTACTCGGCTGGTTCTGCTTTTGCAGGTTTGTTACAGATGAAAGATCAACTTACGAAAGACGATGTAGTTGTAGTCGTTATTCATGATCACGGATCTAGATATGTAGGAAAGATTTACAATGATGAGTGGATGAGAGAACGAGGTTTTCTAGATACGGAGATGCGTGTCAAAGACCTAATTAGCATCAAGAATGATAAAACATTTTTATCTGTAAATCCAAAGCATAAATTAAGCGAAGTGATTGAGTTGATGAAAGAAAAAGATATTTCCCAACTACCGGTTGTAGAAAATGATAAAATCACTGGGTCTATTACAGAGTCTAATGTTTTGACCTATATGTTTGAAAATCCCAATTCTGCCTTGGATACTTTGGTGAAAGAGATTATGGATGAACCATTTCCAGTGGTAAGTGAAGACTTGCCTACTAGTCAATTAGGGAAATATATCAGTAGAAAGATTCCTGCAGTAATAGCTGTAGATAAATCTGGAACACAGCACATCATCACTAAGTATGATGTGATACAATCAGTATAAAATTATTTCCGTACTAAGGTTGAGAAAATGCCTTCAGCAAGTGATTTATAATTATCAAATTGATCTTGTTCGGCTGTAAAGGTGATAAATTGCGCCTTTCCGTTTTCAACATAAATGTGCTGTAGAAAGTGAAGTTTATACGCGCCTTGATCGCCTTTGTATTCAATTTTTTGGAAGGTCTTACCGTTTTTATCTGTTTGTTTTTCATTTCCAACAACTACAGCATTTGTTATAAACTGTTTGATCTGATCCATAGTCAAGGAAACAAAAGCGTCTAAGTCTAAGCCATAGGCAGATATATCTTGAACCATGTAGTTTATATTCTCTTTGAATTCATCATTGGCCGAAGATGGAGAGCTAAACAAAATAAATTTGGTACCCATGGTGCCTGATTCATCAAGTTCCCAATTCGCAGGATAGGTTATTTCGTATTCACTGTTTTTTTTCAAAACCTCTTCCTGCATTCCCAATTCTTGTGCAGAACTGTTTGGTTGACTAGTTGGTTGAGTACTAGCCTGAGTTGTAGGTTGACTAGTAGGTTGTGTGCTTTGTCCTAAAACTTGATCTAAGCTTAATAAAGAGAGGATAATTAAAGTTAGTGTGAAGTTGCGCATAGTTTCCGTTTAATATTTTAAGCAATGTATAAAAAAATAAAGAATCACTGGTTACCAGTGATTCTTTATTTTTTTAATTATTATTTACGGTAAGACTATTATTGTTTTACAATTTGCAATTGCTTATCCGTAATATCTTGTTTGGTCTTTAAAGTTATACGATGTACACCTTTTGCTAAAGTACTTTTGTGTAAGTTGATCATTTTTGTATCAGTAGATTCTAAGTTGATCAAATATTCTCCCTCTTGTGGAATATTTACATCTATAATAACATTAAATTCATTTTGAACTTTATCAGAAGATACAATTTTTAATGCGACTTCACCATCATTGCTAAATGCTGTACAAGGGTTTATCTCAGCAAGAAATTCATTTCCTACTTCAACCTCAAAATTATTTTCAAGTAATATGGTACTAGCAAAATAGTTGGTGTTTGGACCAACATTTGCCGTGGAAGTAATTTGATTTTCAACTTGGTATGTGTCTGATGGTGCAGGATCTCCAGACAGTACCAAATCAAAATCACAAGGACCTCCTGGGCAATTTCCTCCAGTGTCAATTCCAGTTTCGTTTCCATTTTGTATACCATCCATACATGTAGCAGAAATAACATCAGTAGGAGGGAAGATGTTAATTTCTTCATCTATACCTGGGCTTGCTGTGAAATATCCAATATTACTTACAGATTTTTCGATATTTGAAATTTCAATATCATCGACTCTCCATCCAAATCCGGGTGCATTACTAGACAGAAACATGGTAAATCTTATATGAGCATACTCACCAGCAAAAGAATTCAAATCCGCTATTGTTTGTACATATCCGGTGTTGTTAGTTCCACCGAAAGCTGGCAAATTTGGGTCTGTCAATACAAAATCATCATATCCATTTTGAGTAAAGTAGGAATCTAAATCTGTCCATGTATTTTGGTTGTCAATACTAATTTCAACTCTCCCTCCGTCAAGGTTGGATAGACTACTATAGGTGTGCCAAAATCTTAGTTCTGAAGTAGCGGTTAATTTTTTTGAAGATTTTAAAACGAGTCTATTAGTCCCCCTTTGCTGTTGATTTTCAGCGAACCAGTTTTGTGATCCGCTAAAAGGATCGGTGTCATCTATTGTCCAGACTTGCGTAGGGTTGGATTCATTAAATGTAAACCAAAGTATATCACTACCTTCAACATCATCTATAAATTCTTGTGTTGTTCCAGTAATATTACCTTCTACTTTTGCTTGGAACTGGATTTCTACGGAAGTAAAAGGGTCAACAATAGGTACAGTCAATTCTACAACTCCATTACTGTGTGTTGCACCACCGGTAGCACTCCCCGATACATAGCTCAAACATTCTAATAGAGTATCAGATACAACTAGGTTGGTATACGTCGCTGAAGTTTGATTGTCAAAAGTAAGTGCATAGGTTAAGGTATCTCCTGCAATAATGGAGTCACTATTTACTGTCTTTGCCATATCTACTGACTGACAACTAGTAGGAGTCATGAATGATTCAGTCCCATCACTTCTACTACCAGAACTACCTTGTGAAGCTCCGAATCCTAAACCTCTCTTAGCAAAAGCACCCCATATGAGGCATTCGTTTTGACCTCCGTATAATGCAAGATCAGCGGCAAGTATGGCGTCTCTTCCATCAACAAATCCAGGACTACAAGGCTGTAATTTGAGGGCCTCAGTTACCAACGCTAGCGCAATATTATTTCCCCCAACTCCATTATACAAATCTGGATCAAAACCATGTTCATCTATCAAGGCCCAAGTCATTTCCCATAACATAGCGCACCATACAGATCCAACACCATGAGGAATAGAGGCTGTGTTAATTGAGTTATAGGTTCTTGGATCTACACCTAAATCTGTAGAGTAGGGGAAATCCCTTATACCACTCCCAGTTGTCGGCTGCGTCAATGCATAGGTTCCTACACCTCTTCTATCTGTCCCAACATCACCGGATTCAATAGTCATAAGCATTCCAAAATAATCACTCCATCCTTCTCCCATTTGTTCCGTATTGTTAAGACAGCCAGAATTTGAAGCTCCACCTGTCAGACGGATAGAAATACCATGACCATATTCGTGTGCGATAATACCATTGTCAAAACTACCATCAATCGGTTGATTTGTAGAACTTGCAGATAAGGAAATATTTACGTTAGGCAAGTAAGTTTTGATAGAGTCACAGTCTTGCATACTTATCATGATACTAGGGATAGTAACCGTATTGCCCACTGCTCCAGGGCCCATTCCAAAGGGTGGGGCAGTTGAATTTTGGCAAACAATAACACCAATAGCACCCGCATTTTCAGCGTTTAACGATTTAACGCCAAATTCACAATTGCCCCTATCTATTAGTGCAATTTTACCATTGATGTCAGCAGCATTTACAAAAGCATTGCAACCCTCAGTTGGATTCGCACTTCCATCATCTGCAAGAACAATATCTTCTGTTAGACTAAATGAGGCCGGGCCATAGTTTGCGATAATTCCTGTGATGTCACCAACAATTTCTTCTGGAGCATTGATTGATGTAGCTGATACAGATCCAGCAGACCATAGAAACATTTGCATTCTCGGGTTTCCGCCATCAGGTGGTGTAGAAAAGTTTGCATTATTGGTTCCACTTCCATCTAATCCATCAGCATTTACTCTATCAGATCCGTTACCTCCATTCCCATAATTATTCTCTTGAAAATTTCCAGCAGCCTCATCAAAACCATAGAGATAAAAAACATCGTGTATAACATTGTTCCAATAAAATAGATTACTTAGAGACGCATCTCTATTATCCGTGGGAGGTAAATTGAAATCGATAGGGAAGTCAAAAACCAATGCATTGTTTCCATCAGGAGCAAATCCAGTTCCATTGTTTCCATTTTCATCTTCTTGTGCATTTACATTGTTTCCTCTAGTTTGTGTAGATTCAGGACCTGTCACTCCATCTGTATCATGCCATCCAAAAGGGGAAGCTGTAAGATTGACCGGATCTACGATCAGACTTCTGATTCCATGATTTGGGCTTTCTACTGGGGTTGGATAAACATTGTAAGTACCCGTAGTAGCTGTATTTGACTTTCGAGAAATAGAATGACAAGCTTCACTATGAATATGATGTTTATGCTCTTCTGACATGGCATGATTAAAATTACATTCTAGTGTCCAGTTTATTTGTGAAACGATTTGACCTGTGTTAGCATCAACTTTCAAACTCCACCAATCTGTATAATCTGCTTCATAGATGCTTAAGTCATAGCAAAGCTGTAAGGTCTCACTTTCGTCAAGATAATACATGATTTTCATAGGGATGGACTCTTGCGAAATGCTTCCACCAGAATATAATCTTTGCTTATCGCTTGCGTTAGATTCTTCTAAAACTATAGGAAAATCTGAGTCATCATATCCAAATGCATTAACAACGATTTCAATAATTTGCTCATGTGTTAGACTTTCTGAAGTAGCACCGATTCTCTGATCTATATCTTTGATAAAAGCATTGTTAAATTTGAATAATTCGTTGTCAGAAGTAGTATGTACCGATGATTGTGTTCCGAATATTTCAAGATCACTTAACTTCTGTCTTACATAGTAGTGTGTAATATTGCTTCTACTAGAAGTGTGTGCATTCGTAATAGTGTAATTCTGAATATCCGTACTACTTAGCCCTTCTATTGCAGCTACCTCTTGTAGATGCAAGTCTACGATTGGATTTTGTGTAAAAAGAGAATTTTGACTAAATAATAAAACGGATAGAAACGATAGGAGTATAAAATTTTGCAAACTATTGATTTTGATATGTTTGGATTAAATTTTTATTTAAAAGGTAACAAGTATTGTTTGTCACCTTGAGAAATAGAGATTTCATTTAGTTCTGGAGTAATCGGCACTTTAAGCAATTTACTTTTAGTGGATCTTTTTGAGTTTTGAATAGGTCTACCATCTTTGTCAAGAAGTTCAACTTGAAAAAATTCTTCTGAAGAATCATTTGATACTAAATAAAAAACGTTTTCATCTTTATTAACAACTAAACTAAAAGCTTGTTCTGGAGGGGAGGGTGCAATATGGGTAAAGTTAAGTACTTCATTTTGACCTGTAAAGGTTGCAATACCACAAGGCGTATTCACTTCTGCTAAAAAATCAGTATTTGCATCCACTTCAAATGGATTCTCGAGTATTATGCTGTCCCCAGTTAGGTATTCGACATCACTTCCAATCTGAAGATTCGCCTCTGATCTGATAAATTGCTGTGATACATAGATTCCACTCATCTGAGATCCAGCTAGCTCAATACTTCGCTCACAAGAACCTATAGTATAGGATACTGAAGTGCCATATGGTGTTAACCTATTTCCACAATCCGAGCGAAATTGGAATTCATATGTAGTTGAAGGCGTTAAGCCAGACAAGGTGATCATGTTTATGTTTGTCGTAGCAGTTGTCCAAGTAGAAGCACCTGATTCACGATATCTTACTTCATATCCAACTGCAGTATTTACAGCAGTCCAATCTATTTGGATGGAAGAGTTACTTAAGTCAGAAAATACAAAGTCCCTTGGTGCTGAGCATTCACAAGTATTGCAAAAACCTCCGCAATCAATATCTATTTCAAAGTCATCCTGAATACCGTTGTTGCAAGTATTAGTCAAGGGTAGTGTAGTACTTAGTATATATAATCCTGTGTTGATATCTGACCCTATGATAGTTCCTGAGGGATAATAAGGATAAGCACCCCAGCAACCATCTGTACCGTTGTAGTTTGAATTGGGGTGGGTGTCGTAATGTGCTTCCCTAAAAGGACTGTTTGTATCCGTCAAATTCATAATAGTGATACCGTCTTCGTATGAGGAGATTACTGCATAATCTTCAAGCATGTAAGGATTATGATAGGTAGGGTTGCCCGATCCAGATGTATTTACTGGATCTCTGAATGATGAAAGATACGAGATGTTATTTGAGTTAGATATATCAAAGATAGCCAACCTTAATCCTGTAGGCACTTCTTCTGCCACCAGCATCTTATTGCCATTATCAAATGGCCATCCACTGTGGTTATACCCATCCGCTGCAGATTCATCAAAGCTCAAAAAATTAGGGCTCGCCGGATTTGACATGTCAATTACAAACAGGCCGTCAAAACCAGATGAACAATATGCTAAATTATTTTGAACATAAGCATCGTGAACATATCCTCCATAGGAGGCTAACGAAACACTAGCCATAAGGCTCGGTACAGAGGGGGTGTCTTTTATGTCGTAAACTATAAGGCCATTATTTTGCGTGTCAGAACCTATGATGTAGAGCCTTCCTTCTGGTACATCAATAAAAATGTTATGCGCTCTTGTAAATATACTATTGCTTTGAAAGACCTTAGATATATTACCATTGTGTATATCACTAAGATCAAAAACCATTAGTCCCTCTGATCCTTGATCAGCAACTGCGTAGGCATAGCGATCATAGGTTTTAAAATCTCTCCAAATACTGTTTGCTCCTGAAATGCCAGGAAATGAACCTGTGAACTCAGCTAATAATACTGGAGAAGTTGGCGTTTTGATGTCAAAAAATATCACTCTTGTTTTAGATCCGATAATAGCATATTCATTGCCGAAGTCATCAGTATACCCCCAGCAATCATTAAATGAATAACTTGTATTGTCCCAAGATCCTTCTAGGGTCATATTTAAGGCTTGCCCAAAAAGTGCTTGAAATGAAGTGAGTAATGCAATTAGGATGGTGGAGTATTTATGCATAATTTTCATGTTTATCGGTATTCCAAATTAGGTATATATTTGGGCTATACCAAACAAATTACCAGTATTTATATGTCATATGACACTTGTTTGTAATAGATATGTGCATTTTGAACCAAACGATAAATAATAGAACACTCTCCTTTATTTTGGTAAGAAGTTTCATTTTGTTGATGGATTAAAAATGCCTAGTGAGCTTTGATCATTGAGTCCACTCCGGAAAGTAGCGGATTGCAAAAAATGGGCTATTTTGGATGTGACTAAATGATGCGGAGCAATTTTGATCTAGTAGATCAAAATAATGAAGGAACCAATGCAAACTTGCATTGGCTAGAATCATTTCAAAAAAAATATCGCTAAAAGAGTCATTTTGTGCTTTCGTGATTTTTCGGAGTGGACTCATCATTCAAAGTGGAAAGTGGATAGACTTTTTAAGTGATATATATAACGAATCAATTTGGTCAAACACTATTGATAAAATTAATAGTTCAATCTAGGATCCAGCAGATTCACATACCAATTGGATTCCTAGCTTTAGTTTTGTA
>CALIEI010000106.1 GCA_938022165.1 uncultured Saprospiraceae bacterium
TGTTGTGGTTTCTTTATTATAAAGGTCCACTGGACCTTTATTGCTTTGCACCATTCAGTCATATGTTAATGGGAGTGAAGAATTTATTCTTCGCTCCTTTTTTTATGTCTGGTTGATTGTGTAAGCCACAACAAGTATGTTGTGGTTTCTTCATTATAAAGGTCCACTGGACCTTTATTGCTTTGCACCATTCAGTCATATGTTAATGGGAGTGAAGAATTTATTCTTCGCTCCTTTTTTTATGCCTGGACGTTTGCTTTTTATTTTTTTTGGGCGTGCCCTTTCAGACTACACTATGTTTCGTCTGACGGACCAGGCTATACAGCACTCCGCATTCTGCTCCGGTCCCAGCATGCACGCCAAGCTTGGTCACGGACTCCCTCCCTTTAGTCGGGCTGCTTTCTATCCTTCACGCGAGGCTCTTACGAAAATATAAGTTTGAGTATATCATATAAAATTTAATAGCCACAAGGTGCCTGCCCAACTTGCAGAGGTGGGGCTAAATATAAGAGCCCGGGGCTTCAGCCCCAGGGTGAATTTAGCGAATCATCCCATTTGGCGTGATTTTTCTTTTTTAAAAATCGTGACAAATGGCCTCCAAGAATGAACTTTCCAATTTCGTAACAATCTCACGCATATTTGTAACTGAAGTATTTGTGTTTTATACTTTGACTACGTTCTTATTGCACAAAATTTAAATTTTCACGTAAACCTTATTAGGATTAAATTTAATTTAATTTGAAAATACAGTTCTTTCAAAGATAAAATTCGATACCTTGTCGTCAATTGATTTATTTTGAACAGTTGACAGTTGTATTCAGAAAATAAAATAGTATGAAGGTTTTAGAAGATTCAAGCGAAATAGAAAAGTGCCAAATGAAGCTAAAAAGTAAATTCTTTTTTAGTGCAGATAAAAAACCTAGACCTTTACTTCCTTGGAAAGCGCCAATTGGAAAATTTGCATACGAAGTAAACTATGTCAGCAATCTCAGAATATGGGCTTGTTATATCTTAAACCCTCATAAATCAACGGTCCACTGGAATGGCTTCGGTGTAGGAGAACCGACATCAGGAAAAGCGGCTGCTTTAAACTTGAAATTAGCTTTCGCTAATGAAAAAGATGATAGAACGAAAGGTGCTGTATTTGTAGAAAATGCTGAAGGCGATATATTAATAGGTCACTCTGGTGATGTAAAAGTGGGCAAAGAATTATTCTGGGAAAAATTCACTGGAAAAGAAATCAATGCAGAGTACGCTGATAATACTACTGAAAAATTTGCTTACGTTGCCAATCTTAGCTCAACTGAATGTTTGCGAGAGATCGCATCTTTTGTAAAGAATGTTGCTTTGATCAAAAAACCGAAAAAAACTAAAGCTAAAAAAGAAGAATAACTAATTGTTTTTCTTCCTTCTTTATAAGAAACTCTCTTTCTGATTCTTAAATTAGAAAGGAATCAGTTTTTTGGTTGCTAGTTACATATTATATGACCCTCCATTGATATCTAGAGTAGCTCCTGTAATAAATCCATCATACTCTGAAGCAAGATACAATACTGCTCGGGCTACATCCGCAGAGTTACCCGCTCGATTAATTGGAATACCTGATACTGTTTTTGCAGCTGACTCTGGTGTAGTATGCGTATTGTGAAATGCAGTACCTAAGATTAGACCAGGTGCCACAGCATTCACTCTGGTTCCATTTGGTCCTAGTTCAGACGAAAGCGCTCTGGTCAAAGTTAAAATTGCTCCTTTACTAGTAGAATAAGCTAGTGAACCGGCATGACCACCCTTGCGCCCTGCCAGTGAAGCTAAGTTGACAATACTACTAGATTCATTTTTAGCTAAGTGTGGAGCCGCCGCACGAGTGACGTACATCATAGAAGTAAGGTTGATGTCCATTACCTTATTCCAGAAGTCTGTTTCTATTTCACCCAATTTTTTACGAGCTACTAGTGAACCCGCATTGTTGATCAAGATATCCAAACCTCCAAGTGCTTCAATTGTTTTTTCAACCAAGGCATTTGCATCTGCTTCTTTTGTGAGGTCGCCTTTAATAGCTGCAGATTTTAGTCCTTTACTCTTTGCAAGCGCTGTCAACTCATTTGCAGTGTCTGCACTAGAATAATAGTGTATCGCTACATTAGCACCACAATCTATAAAATGCTTCGTGATGGATTCTCCTATACCTTGAGCACCTGCTGTAATAAGTACATTTTTGCCCGCTATTTTATCTTTGATCATGTTCTTCTTTTGATTTAATTTTGAAATTGTATGATTATTCTACTAATAGCAATACTGCAAATATAATAATGTCTACAAATTAGAGTTGCAATAGCCTCATTTAAGATGCAATATGACGAGGTCGCCTCTTTGAATAGTGATGCCTGTGCGACAACATGTTAGGTTACTTACATAGCAAAAACAACTTGTTACTAATTCTCATCTGGGTTTGAAAATAAAACTGAGTAGTAGGTTCATCAAGAACATTAATTGGCTTAGTATAAAAATAGCGCTTATATAAAACACTATTTTTTTATACGTATTGAATGATGTGAAGTCTGTAAAAATTGGTGTTCTAAGAAATACAATCTTGAAAATTATTCCTACGAAGACAGTAAGCGTAACGAGCACGTGAGTCCAAGTCATCCACCGTTTAAGTTTCTTGTTTCTGAATAACCAATAAATAAATCCGATCAATGCTAAATAGATAGAGAACAAAAGACCAATATGAAATTTAGCAACTACGAAATAGGTGTCGTGCAGTTGGATGTCAATAGTAGCCTTAAGGTTGAACAGTGGTATAAATAGAATGGGCAGAATAGATACCCATAAATAGATGTGCGCTTTGTTTAGACTTACTTTCATTGCAAGGCCAAAAATAACAAAATCATGGATATCACAGGGCGATGCGGTTCAGCTATAGCCCTAATGGACAAGCGGTGGAAGCGGCATCACCCAGGAGGGTAGGTCTGAGGCGAATTTTTATTCGCCTGTGGCGGAGGGGGCTGGGGGATATAGTGGACGACGCGACCACTGTGGAATAGGGGGAGCATTTTTTTGCAGAGCCCATTCCACACGTGGATGGCCCCAAATAAGGACAAATAATAAATTTTTTGGATAGATTATTATTTAGGCATTTATGGAGATTTAGGAGTATTTTTTGCACATATAGCTTGAAATAGGTCTGAAAGGTCATTTTTTTCGACAAAATTATGTTAAAGTCATAATAAGTGAAACAAATAAGAGCCGTCTTGAAGGCAATTGAGTACAAAGGCATAGTTTTTGGACTCATATAAGTATATGCCCTCATATTAGGGGAACACTAAATATATTATGAGAAAGACAATACTAATCACACTAATGATTTTTGGCGTAATGGGATTTATGAATGCCCAGCAAGAGCCAATGTACACCAAGTACATGTTTAATAGTTTATCGTTTAATCCAGCGTATGCGGGATCACACGAATACATGAGCATCAGGCTGCTTTATAGAAACCAATGGGTTGGATATGAAGGCGCGCCACAATCCCAAACTGTCACGGCACATACACCTCTAAATGATAGAATCGGTGTAGGGCTAAGTTTCTTCAACGATGATATCGGAGTGCATGCAAGCACGGGTGCAAACCTAAGTTATGCCTACAGGTTTTTGTTAGGTCCAGGTAAGCTATCTCTTGGACTGCAGGCAGGTGTAACTAACTGGAGAGCGGATTTTGAACAATTAAGATTTAGAGAACCGCAAGCAACGGATAACGCATTTGCAAATATTTCTGAAAATCAATGGTTACCTAACTTTGGTGCAGGTCTATTTTATTATTCTAAACTTTGGTATGCAGGTTTTTCTGCGCCTAGGTTATTAGAGAATAATCTTAGAAGTAGCAATACCGGTATCGTGGTAGAAGAAGCTAGAACGAGAAGACACTATTATTTTCACGCAGGTCTTGCTCTTCCATTGGCAGGTGACGACTTAATTTTTAAGCCTTCACTTTTGATTAAAAATGTAGGATTGTTCTCTGGCTTTTCATCAAACAACACAGGCTTGTTTGAGATCGGAGCGCCAACAGAATTTGACATCGATGCAAGTTTATTATTCTTCGATACATTCTGGGTAGGATTGTCTTTTAGATCTGCTTTTGAAGCAGTTACCAATAATAGTAGCGTAGATTCTGTAGATGCTTGGGTGTCATTCCAGCTTCCAAGTGGAATCAGAATAGGAGCGGCGTTCGATCAAACATTGACTAAGATCGGAGACCCTTCATTTGAAGTAATGCTAGGATATGATTTTGATTATGAATTGAAGCGTATGAATACGCCTCGTTATTTTTAAGACTATTTTACATTAATTCTTATAAACAATGGTTCGTTAATAAATTTTAAATCGCTGATAACCAGCGTGTTAAGATATTAGCAGTAAGTTTTATAAGTCGCAGATAATCAAATGCTTACACGAATTTGATTTATAATTTGACAGAAATTACCGAACCATTCATAAATAAGAGTATGTTTGCCCACAATAGTTTTCACTGAAAACTATATGGGTATTCCCATAAACCGTTTATTATACATGGAGTCAGGATTTTATCCTGACTCCTTTTTGTTTGCCTATCTTGGTTTATTTTATATCTTAAGTTTCTTTTACAGAACAAACTTTTCACCTCGATTTGGAGCAGCCTATCAGAAAAATAATCCATATAGATATGGACGCTTTCTATGCTAGTGTAGAACAGCGCGATAATCCAAGCTTGCGTGGTAAACCCGTAGCAGTGGGAGGCTCTGAAAAAAGAGGAGTCGTCTGTTCTGCTAGTTATGAAGCAAGAAAGTTCGGTGTGCGATCTGCGCAACCTGGCTTCAAGGCAAAGCAAAAGTGCCATGAAATAATATTTGTCAAACCAGACTTTGAAAAATACAAAGCTGCTTCTGAAATCATCCGTTCCATTTTTTATGAATATACTGATCTTGTCGAGCCACTTTCTTTAGATGAGGCTTACCTTGATATCACAGAGAATAAAATGGGCATTGGTTCTGCCCTAATGATCGCTGAGGAGATAAGGCAAAAGATTTTTCAAAGAACGCAATTGACTGCTTCTGCTGGTGTTTCCTATAATAAGTTTTTGGCAAAGACTGCATCTGATATCAATAAGCCCAATGGTATAAAAGTAATCACCGCGGAGGAAGCCTTTGATTTTTTGGCGAGCCTTAATGTGGGCAAATTTTATGGAATAGGAAAGAAGACAGCAGAAAAAATGGAACGTATGGGTATCTATACGGGAGTTGATTTGCGCAAACTAGATAAATTGACCTTGTCAAAACAATTTGGCAAGCCTGGTATGTATTACTACGATATCGTACGTGGTATAGATAATCGTAAGGTGAATCCATATAGTCGAAGAAAGTCGATAGGTATAGAACGTACATTTGATGAGGATATTCAGAGCCCTAGAACGATACTAGACAAGCTATATCTACTACTGGATAAGCTGTGGGCTACGCTTACAAATAAAGATACATTTGGCAGGACCATCACGCTGAAATTACGCTACAAGGATTTTACTACCTTGACTAGGAGCAAAAGCACCAAAGGGTATATATTAAATAAAAAGAATGCTGAAAAAATTGTCTCTGATCTCTTTCATAATATGCTTCCACTGGAACAGTCAGTGCGCTTGTTAGGATTGTCAGTTGGTAATCTGAACAATGAAGAACCCAGTGTTTATAGACAATTGACCTTCCCATTTGAGGAAGAATAAGGCAAAAAAAAGAGCCTGAATTACTTCAGGCTCAAGCTGTGATCTGGCTGGGGTTCGAACCCAGGACCCTTTGATTAAAAGTCAAATGCTCTACCAGCTGAGCTACCAAATCGAAAAGCTGCGCAAAGATAAACGCTATTCTAGAATATGCAAAGATGTATAGCGAAATTTCTTATTATTTTAGTTGGCTATAATCCTTGGGCATGATCATCCGGGTTTCGCTTGTCTCCGACACCAATTAATTGCCCATCATCATTGCAATAAATGGCTTTGATAATTGCCATATATTTGGTCTCATCTATCTTATGCCCCTTAGCAACCAAGGCTTTACGAACATCTTCAGACAGACATCCTTCTTCTACCAGTATTCTATCAGGCAACCATTGGTGGTGAGTACGACAACTATTGACTGCATCTTCAAGCGTCATATTATATTCCGCTACATTCAAAAATACTTGAAAAACCGCTGTGATAATTGTTGACCCTCCGGGTGCACCAAGCACCAGATATGGTTTTTTACCTTTCTTGATGATAGTTGGCGTCATAGAGCTTAGCATCCTCTTTTCAGGTGCTATTTCGTTAGCCTTAGCGCCGACCAAGCCGTATATATTAGGAACACCAGGTTTGACACTGAAGTCATCCATCTCATTGTTCAAGAAAAAGCCAGCACCTTGCACAAACAGTTTTGAACCGAAATTTGAGTTGAGTGTAGTCGTAAGGCTTACGCTGTTGCCTTCTTGGTCAATAATGCTGGTGTGTGTGGTCTGAAAACTTTCCGGTGTAACGATAGGAGTATCAGAATCTATTTCACTTGGTGTTGCTTGATCTAGATTCAAACGGTCTCGCATTTCTGAAATATATCTTTCATTTCTGAGTACATCTACTGGGATATTGTAGTAATCCGGATCCCCCATATATTTCGCTCTTACTTCATAGGCAGCACGTTCCGTTTCGCTTAGCAAATGTATGCTTTCCGCTGTCTGAAACCCGAGACTATCCAAATTGAAGGGAGCCAGCATGGTAAGCATTTGTTGCAAAATGATACCTCCACTAGAAGGTAAGGGCATACTATGAATGGTATAGTCTTTATAATCAAAAGTGATAGGCGTTTTCCACTTAGATTGATATCGCTCCAAATCTCTTTTTGATATGATACCATTATTGTCTTTCATGGTTTGGATAATAGCATCTGCACATGCACCACTATAAAATCCATCGCGACCTTGCTGCTGAATGGCCTCTAGTGTAGTGGCCAGTTGTGCTTGAACTATTTTATCGCCATCAGACCAAGTACCATTCTTTACAAATGGAAATGCATAGTCATTGAGTTCTTTAAAATCAGCTGCAAATTTGTTGAGTCTTTTTGCTTCATTTTCAGATATATTATACCCTTGCTTGGCTATTTCTATGGCCTTTTGCATGACGATTTGGCGATCTTTGAGTTTGCCATACTTTTCGAGGGCGCTAAGCAAGCCATCCACAGATCCAGGCACCCCAGCCGCTAAGGCCCCTTTGGTGCTCAGATTGGGTATAGGATTGCCCAAGGAATCCAGATACATATCTTTGCTTGCATTTATTGGAGCCTTTTCTCTAAAATCGAGCGATACCGTTTCGCCATCTATATCATCATATACCATAAAACCACCTCCTCCTATATTGCCAGCTCTTGGATATACGACAGCCAAGGTAAACTGTACAGCTACTGCTGCATCTATAGCATTTCCCCCTTTTTCTAACACTTCAAGCCCGGCTTCAACGGCCAGAGGATGCGCCGCTACGACCATAGCTTTATCAGATGTAGCTACTTTTTGGATGTGGTAGTTTTGAGTGCTATTCTCTTGTCGACATGAGTTTAGTAGCAAAAAACTACCTAAACTGATCATTAGTAGCCATTTAATAGTGCGATTCATAAGGAAGTTTTCAATTTGGTATAGAAATTGTTTTAATATGTTAATCCCAGATAACTAATAGTGTATTTAAATTTAGTCTATACAAAATAGACACCACTACAAACGCTAAGTTACAATGAAAAAGACACTTATTTTATCTGCTTTCCTGTGGATATCTACAACAGCTATTTTTGCAGAATGTGTTTTCTACAAGCCTGTTCAAATCAAAGAAATCAAGATTGGTAATGTTATCTCGTGGTCAACACTTACAGAAGAGGGGCATGAAAAATTCGTCATAGAAAAGTCTTTGGATGGCATCCACTTCACAGACATTGGAGAAGTGGAAGGATCTGGTGATTCAGATGAAGTTAATAAATACGCATTCTTGGATATAAGGACTGGGGTAAATGAAGCTTACTATCGCTTGAGAATGATCGATTTTCAAGCAGACGAATCCTTGACACACACTATATTCTATACCAGAGAAACAAGTAATGACTATGTTTTTACCTCTATGTCAAGCCCCACTACGGCAAAGCACTTTACATTAGTTATGGAGTCTCAAGTCAAAGGGAAGTTGGAGTACAGCGTCATCAACCAAAGAAAAGAAGTCTTACTAAAAAATGCAAGAATAATAAGTGAAGGTAGAAATATGATCTCAGTGAATTTAGAGGCATATCCATTAGGAACCTACAAATTGGTTACTCTGCTGAACAACGAAATGGAAGAAGTAACCATAAAGAAAGTAAATCCTGATGATCATCCAGATATCCAGTATGTAATAAAGTAAAAACCGACTAATACCATTTAAGTTTTAAGATGACACAAAATCTGCGGCTTTCTAAAGCTTAAATGGTATGCAACTAGAAGTCTTAAAGAATAGGATAATTTGGTTAAAGTTTTTTCATGGTTATGTAGACCGATCTTTCTCTGTCGAGATTGATCGGCTATGTATTTTAGGGATATACCTTTCTATTTTTTTTCTATTTTGTAGGATGAAAAATTCACTACTACTGATACTATTCCTATTTAGTTTCGCAACTATTCATGGGCAATCTCCTGCTCAAAAATTAATTGATAATAGCATTCAATATCACGACCCCGATAATAAATGGGATAGCTGGAATCCTGATTTGAGCTTTACAGTGCTATATCCAGGAAAGCCAGACGGTAAACGTAGTGTACGTTTTGACAATAAGAAAGAGGAGTTCAATTTTGTAGCAAACTACAAGGAAGGCAAATTGGTTTATTCTGTTAAGCAAGGTCAAGCAAAAGCTACATGGAATGATAGCGAGACTATTCCGGAATCAGCCGCCAAACAATATCGGATTTCTACTGATCGAGCATTGATGTATCGCAATTATTATGTCTATCTCTACGGCATGCCCATGAAGCTGAATGACCCTGGGACGCAAATTGAACCTAGCGTAGAGTTAGTAGATTTTTATGGAAAAAAATATAATAAGATTAGAGTCACTTACGATCAATCAGTAGGAAAGGACACTTGGTATTTTTATTTTGATCCAGCGACCAATGCCCTACAAGCATACCAGTTTTTTAAAGACGAGTCAAAAAATGATGGGGAGTATATCCTCTTCGAAGGGGAAATAATTAAAGATGGGATCAAGATACCCAAGGATCGAAAGTGGTACTATAACAATGATGGAAAATATTTAGCTACTGATGTTTTAGACTAGATTTTATTCTATAATTTTGGGCCATACCGATCCCGCCTCCAGAGAAAATTCATGAAAGAAAATTCATGAATTTTATCTGGAGGCGGGACGGTACCACGTCATCCGCTCTTACCGTATTATAGATGCATAGAGATGCATCTATAATACGATACCGCTACTACCGTTTGTCCCTACGCGCTCCGCTTGTCGTGCTACAGCTTACGCTTCCGCGAATCGATAGTGTCCGTATTTTATTATTGAGAAAAAATCAAATAATTTCTAAATTTATCGATTTAATACTTGAACAATTGCTAAAATGTTATATCTTTGCATTATGAAAAAACTACAAACAAAGCTTTCTAGAGAGAAATTGCAAGTAGCTGCAAGGCTACTCAAAGTAGTTGCACATCCTGTTAAGCTAGAGATATTACAGACTCTAGGACCCAAAAAGGCTATGGATGTAAGTTCGTTGTGCGAGTCAATAGGGGCTGGTTGTGAGATTAGTATGATGTCTCATCATTTGGCTAAGATGAAGGATAATGGGCTTTTAAAGTCTGAGAAAATGGGTAAGCAAGTGTTTTATTCCGTGGCTGATGTCTCTATTTTGAAGTTGTTAGACTGTATGGGACAATGTAACTTGGTCTAGTTTTTTTTAGGTTAATCACTTGAATACTTTAACAGGTGAAAGAGTATTAAATTATAAATTATCTATATGTTGAATTTAAGAGATGAATTAGCGATCGAACGTACAAAACTGGCCAATCAAAGAACGCTACTTGCTATGTTGCGAACTGGTGTATATCTAATACTCGTTTCTTTTACCATTTTATCTCTACCAGCATTAGAAGATTTGAAATGGTTAAGTGGGATAAGCCTAGTCCTTGGTTTCATGACAGGCCTTCTAGGAATCTATTTGTGGGATAAAGAAAAAAAGAAAATTAAAAGAGCATATTTAAATAAATAGTAAATGAAAATTGAACAAATATATACCGGTTGTTTAGCACAGGGTGCATATTATATACAAAGCAAAGGAGAAGCTGCTATAATCGATCCATTGAGGGAAGTGACGCCCTATATAGCAAGAGCTGAAAGGGATGGAGTAAACATAAAATATGTTTTTGAAACGCATTTTCACGCCGACTTTGTAAGTGGGCATCTTACTTTATCACAAAAGACAGGCGCACCTATAGTATATGGACCTAATGCAAATCCAAATTTTGATGCGCATATAGCTAAGGATGGAGAACTTTTTAAACTTGGCGACATTACTATTAAGGTTCTGCATACACCAGGGCACACTATGGAAAGCACTACCTATTTAGTTTTAGATTCTTCAGGAAAAGAGCACGCTATTTTTACTGGTGATACACTATTCTTAGGAGACGTAGGTCGACCTGATTTGGCGCAGAAGTCAGAAGATATGACTATGGAAGATTTGGCGGGACATTCGTTTGATAGTTTACGTAATAAAATAATGCCTTTACCTGACGAAGTTATTGTTTATCCTGCGCATGGTGCTGGATCGGCATGCGGCAAAAACATGATGAAGGAAACAGTGGATACACTAGGTAATCAAAAAAAGATGAACTATGCGCTACGAGCAGAAATGACGAAAGAAGAGTTTATTAAAGAAGTAACTGCCGACTTATTGCCGCCGCCTGCTTATTTCCCGTTGAATGTAAAGCTAAATAAGGAAGGCTATGAAGATATTGATTCTGTCCTATCAAAGGGATTGAATCCGCTGTCTCCGGAGACTTTTGAGTTGGAAGCAAACCGATCTTCCGCAGTGATTTTAGATGTACGAACACCAGCAGAATTTGCCAAGGGCCATATACCTAACAGTATTTTTATCGGCTTGGATGGATCCTTTGCACCTTGGGTAGGAGAGCTTTTAGTAGATATAAAATATCCAATATTACTTATCGTATCTCCAGGGCGTGAAGAAGAGGCAGTGACCAGATTGTCAAGAGTTGGTTTTGATAATACGCTTGGGTATTTAGAAGGTAGTTTTGCAGCATGGGAAAAATCAGGTAAAGAAATTGCTGAGGTAAATTCAGTTCCTTCACGTCAATTGGAAAATGATTATTCAGAATTTCAAGCAAGAATTTTTGATGTAAGAAAAAATAGTGAACATGTTTCTGAACACATCGAAGGAAGTAAGAATATACCCTTGAGTAGCATCAATGATCATCTAGCAGAGCTACCCAAAAAGGAGAATTTTTATATTCATTGCGCGGGTGGTTATCGCTCTATGATTGCAGCCTCCGTATTGAAGTCGAGAGGTATTCATAATATAATTGATGTACAGGGAGGCTTTAAAGCGATCAAAGAAACATCTGTTCCCATAACAGATTATGTTTGCCCTACCACATTATAAAATTGACTATAAAACAAAAGTAATATGAACTTTATAGAATTTATATCACAGCCTTGGCATTGGAGTATTTCAGGTGTTGCGATTTCATTGATAATGTTTATTCTCCTCTGGTTTGGAGGTGGTTTTGGAGCTTCTTCAAATCTACGAACACTTTGTGCCATTGGTGGTGCAGGCCATAAACATAGTTTTTTCGATTTTGACTGGAAGTCTCAAATTTGGAATTTAGTATTTATTTTTAGTGCTATTATTGGTGGTTTTATCGCCGTTACTTATTTACCCAGTCCTGAGCCAGTGCAAATTTCTCAAGCTACTCAGGACTACCTTCAATCGGTAGGGGTCTCAACTCCACAAACAATAGATCAAGGCTTTGGTTTTGTTCCTTCAGAGATCTATGCTATGGAGAATTTTCTATCAGCTAAGAATCTATTTTTATTATTGGGAGGAGGTTTTTTGGTGGGATTCGGAACCAGATATGCGGGTGGTTGTACATCAGGTCATGCTATCAGTGGATTATCCAATCTACAAATACCATCATTAATAGCCGTCATTGGTTTTTTTATTGGTGGTTTGTTCATGACTTGGATTATACTTCCTGCTATTCTCACTTTTTAACAATGGCTCGGTAATAAATTATAAATCGCTGATAAACTGTATATTAAAATCACTGAACTATTCTTCAATACAAACACAAATAAATATGAAAAGCTTAAAATATATTTTGCCTGGGATCTTATTCGGAATTGTAATGACCAAATCAGAAGCAGTGTCTTGGTTTAGAATACAAGAAATGTTTCGCTTTGAGAGTTTTCATATGTATGGGATCATAGGTACGGCAGTAGTGCTGGGTGCATTGATGGTCTTCATTATGAAAAAGATAAACGTAAAGAATGTAGATGGATCTGAGATCAAATTTGCTTCCAAAGATGCGGGCTACAAAAGATACCTAATCGGTGGAACTATCTTTGGATTAGGTTGGGCTATGACTGGTGCTTGCCCTGGGCCGATGTTCACTATTGTTGGGCATGGCGTTTGGTCGATTTTATTTGTGATTTTGAGTGCTATATTGGGTACTTATACCTACGGAGCTATTAGAAGTAAGCTACCGCATTAGAATTTTAACATTTTGGATAAACCGTAATCCACTATTAAGTGTTTATAAACAAAATGATAAAAATGAAATATACATACCTCGTGATTGCGGCACTATTTATACTTAGCGCTTGTGAGAAAGTAGACATAGCTGATTCTAGCACCAATCCTAATGCTACCCAAGTAGTAAACAAGCTCAGTCCCTTTTCAGATTACTGGGATCAGGGTACTGCGGAGATCACTACTTATGAATTAAAGCAAGCTCGATACGGTGAAATCCATGAGGGAATAGCGAATACAATATTTGTGACGGAGCCATTTAGTAAGTCGAAACATGTAAAACTGGATAACCCAAATGGAAATCCTTCAGACAATATGCATGTTTTAAAACTCAACTTTACAAGAAAATTCTATACGGGGGTATATCCTTATTCAACCATGCTTTCTGCGTTTACACCAGTTAATCAGAATAAAAATTCGAAACCTTTGAAGGTAGTCTTTGGGGCGCAAGAGTGGTGTGGTCAAACATTCACCCAGATGAATTTGGATGGCAACGGTTATCGAATGGAAGAATTCTCATATTTTGAATCAGAAGGAGATAAGCGTTCTAAAATAAAAGATGCGATATTAGAAGATGAATTGTGGAATAAACTTAGAATAGATCCTAAATCTCTTCCGGTAGGCGAATTCGACGCTGTACCAGGATTAACCTTTATAAGATTGGCTCATCATCCAGCTACAGCAGTTAAGGCGAATGCTAAGCTGACCAAAGGAGGCAAAACCAGCACCTATAGTATCCACTATCCAAGCTATAAACGAACACTTACGATTGAATTTGAATCCGAGTTTCCACACAAAATTGCGAGTTGGAGTGAAGCTGGTTATTCGGGATTTGGTTCTAATCGTAAAGAGTTGACCACTACTGCGACGGTTAAAGCTAGAAAAATGATTGACTACTGGAGCAAACATGACCTTAACGATGCTAGCTTAAGGGTAGAACTAGGCTTGGAATAATAGAATAAGACTTAAGTATTGCAGTCTAAACGACCTATACAAGAATGGACAAAATATTCATGTATATTTACCGTTCAAAATAGGTGCATAGATACGCACCCTTACAGATGAAAAAAATACTACTCTTACTCGCTTTAGTTTCCTTCTTGTCTCAACTTGAGGCTCAAAGATTTAGCAACGAATTCTTAAGTATTGGTGTAGGGGCACGTGCCCAAGCCATGGGTAAATCGGTTGTAGCGTCAGCGAGTGATGTTACAGCGTCTTACTGGAATGCAGCGGGCTTAGTTAGAAATACGCACGACAATTGGCAGTTTGGAGCTATGCACGCAGAGTTGTTTGCTGGTGTAGCCAAGTACGACTACCTATCAGCTACTAAGAAGATTTCAGATAATAGACGTGCCATTTCTTTATCCCTTATCAGATTTGGAATTGATGATATTCCAAATACGCTCAATTTGTTTGAAGACGATGGTAGTATCAATTTTGATAATGTAGTTCCGTTTTCGGCAGCCGACTATGCACTACTTGCTGGTTACAGTCAATATTTATTAAAAGACAGTGACAAGTGGACCGTAGGCGGGAATATGAAAATCATCTATAGAAATATTGGTCCTTTTGCCAATGCGTTTGGGTTTGGATTAGATGGAGGGATTCAGTATTGGGGAAAGAAGTGGCGATTTGGATTGAGTGCCTTAGATGTAACGGGAACGTTTAATGCTTGGTCATTTAACTTTACCGATGAAGAGCAAGAGGTTCTTCAATTGACAGACAACGAATTACCAGAGAACTCTATAGAGGTGACGAGACCTAGAGCAGTATTAGGAATAGCTCACTACAATGAACTTGCCAAAGGATTTGGTTTAGCCATAGAAGCAAATGTAGAAGCCACATTTGATGGACGTAGAAATACACTATTTAAAAATGATCAATTTAGTATTGCTCCAAGGATAGGAGCAGAGCTAGACTATAAGAAATTTGCTTTTCTAAGAATTGGCCTCACCAATTTGCAACAAGATACAGACATAGGCTTAGATCCATTTTGGACTATTGACCCCTCGATCGGAGTAGGGGTTAAAATCAAGGATTTTACACTTGATTATGCATTCACAGACATTGGAGAACAGAGAAATAATACATTTTCTCATGTTATCTCTTTGATGTACAATCTTCCTGCTAAACCAGTGAAAACAGGATTTTAGTAGTCTTGCACATATAACTTGACATTCATATATTAATACCTTAGCTTTATGATTCCACTTGGTATCAATAGTTTTGACTCTACCTTTTTATAATTGGAGATGATTTTTATAAGTGTCTAAGGCGGGCTTCAAGCCGTTGACTTGTCCGGTTTTCTATTTATTTAGAACAAGAAGATTACTGAACCACTTTGAGCGCTCCAACCATGTCTTTTGAGGGTCCAAAACACCCTGATACCTGTGGTTTTTTTTGTCCTATATCTTTGGCGGGACTATCTTTTTAAAGTGCCCATTTAATATTGCTCGCTCTTTTAGTCTTTCCATTTCCTTTGCCACGGGCACTATCTTTTGCAAATGGGAGTGAATATATTCCTGTCTTTGTAGCTCAGACTCTAATCGTAATAAATCATATTCTTGTTGAAGAGAAAAACCAACGTGGTGTGCTATGTCGTATGCATTAAATGATTGAGCATCTTTTGGAATCTTATGTTTGTCTATACTCAATACACCAAATAGATCTTTTAAAAAATCATAGATTTTTTCATTTAGTTCTGCATCACCTTTACTAGCATCTGCTGAAAGTCTTGTAATGTCAGCTCCGGCATATAATTTATTTGGTGCCTGGCTATAAAATTCTTCTATGCGGAAGATGCCAATACCCACGGTTCGAACATCTAATTCTCCGGTTTCATAGGTCTTTTCGATTACTTCTAGTCGCAGTTCTGTACCGATTTCCATCACTTTATTATCTATGTAGGTTGGAATACCAAAAGTAATTTGATTCTCCTTACACTCTCTAAACAGTTGTTTATACTTTGGTTCAAAAATGTGCAAGTTCAATCTTTCACCTGGGAAGGCAACCAGCTTTAATGGAAATAAAGGGAGAAAATCTTTCATGGAGTAAAGGTAATTAAAATAAATTTTTGGTTTCAATATACCAATAGATACTGTTTGCCTAAAAGAGTAATTTGCTTATCATAGTTTAGAACAATCATTTGTTAATGATCTGTAAAACTAGGCAATGAAAATAAGGCATCTAAAAAGTATAAAGTTAAGTAGGAGAGTCTTATCATTTAGTCTAACTTAGTGGGTACTTGAAAAACAGTATTCAACAACAAAACACTGTTATGAACAAAAGCAAAATCGTCTTCAGCCTATTACTATTGTTGATAGTGGCATCCTGTAAGAAAACAAACCATGAACAACAAGCCACTCCAGTAGTACTCACTTCAAAGCAAACAAATCTAATAGCAAGTTATCCTCCTGGTTTTATTAGTATTGATGATAAAATTGAAATTAATTTTCAAAAATCATTTAGTAAAACGGAGCTTGACAATTTTAAGCTTAATTTTTCACCGAATATTTCTGGTGAAACTAAAATTGTTGGTTCGAGAAAAGTAATTTTTGAGCCCTCAGTCAAACTGCAAAGAGGTCAGTCCTACAAAGCGGTTGTAGATTTGAATCAGTTATATGAAAATATTGAAGAGGCAGACCAATTCTTTAATTTCTATTTTTCTGTAAAAAAGCAACATTTGTCTATGTATCATGGCCCTTTAAGTTGGGATAACGCAGCTGATGGTACCTATAAGCTACTTGGAAAAATAACAACAAACGATGTAGCTAACTTGGAAGAAATTAAAAATTGTCTTTCAATTTCTCCACAAGATTTAAAAGTAAACTGGAAGGCCAATAATGCGACAAATACATTTGAGTTTGAAATCCTTGGTATAAAAAGGGATAAAGAAAGTAAGGAACTTATACTAAAGTATAATGGAAACAGTATAGGCGCCATTGATGACAAAGGAGTTAAAAAAATTAGAATACCTGCTATTGGAGAGTTTAAAGTACTTGAAGCAAATCTAGATACAGAAAATACTCAGAATCTAAGAATTACTTTTTCTGAACTATTGGATCCCAATCAAAATTTGGAAGGGATGATTAAGATTAAAGACTATACTGATAAACTCAACTTTGAAATTAGTGCTAATGCTATCTTAGTTTATCCGAAAGAAAAATTGTCAGGAACACAAACCATAATGTTAGCAAGTGAGCTACGAAACACAAGTGGGCAAACACTCAGCTCAGAAGCTAAATATGAAGTTACATTTGCCAATCCTGACCCTAGTTTGGAGCTAATTGGAAAAGGAGTGATTTGCCCAAATATGGATGGATTGATTTTTCCCTTCCGTGCTATCAAATTAAGAGCGGTAGATGTAGAAATATTCAAAGTATTTGATGATAATGTTTTACAGTATTTTCAAGGAGGCTACTACGCAAACAAAAGCTATAATACTCAAACTAATAAAGTAGGTAGAGTTGTGCTACAAACTGCAGTAGATTTGGGTCAGTTGAATGAGTCTGCAGACCTCAATCAATGGACTTCCTATGGCCTAGATTTATCAGAAATGATCAAGATGGATCCAGGTGCGATTTATGAAGTAAGAATTTCTTTTAGGAAGAAATACGGGATAACAGATTGCTCAGATAGCAATCAGGAGCCACTTGATTTGGAGATCAATAAATATGATGAGAACAAAACGTATACAGAAAAATACAACTCTTATTATGGATATAAAGGATACTATCCAGGGTTTTATCAAGATCAAGATAATCCCTGTAAGCATGCCTATTATACGCGTAGTCGCTTTATACGGCGAAAAATCTATTCCAGTAACATTGGTGTAATTGCTAAGTTAGGAGCCTCTGGAAATTTGTTTATTAATGCAAATGACCTAGTTACTACTGAACCACTCTCTAATATTAATATTGATATTTTAGACTATCAACTACAATTGATAAAAACACTGACAACGAACACAGATGGTTCTGTAGTCAGCACTACGCTTGAACGAGCCCCCCATTTTATAGTAGCGCACCATAATCAACAAAAGGGTATTGTTGCATTAAACGATGGATGGTCTTTGTCCTTATCCAATTTTGATGTGAGCGGCAGTTCTACGCAATCGGGTTTGAAAGGGCAATTTTATACCGAGAGAGGTGTATATAGACCTGGAGATGATATCTATTTAAACTTTGTATTAGAAGATAAGTTAAACACTTTACCTGACAATCATCCCGTTCAACTTCTCCTTACAGATCCCCAAGGAAAAGAAGTATCCCTAGTCAATACCATCCAGAATGTTAATGGAATATATCCCTTTCAGCTATCTACTGATGTAGATGGTCTTACTGGCAATTACCAAGCAGAGCTTCGCCTTGGGGGATCGAAATTCGTAAAAACTATAAAAGTTGAAACAGTAAAACCTAATAGATTAAAAATTAAATTTAAGGATGCCGAGGAGACAATCCTGTCTTCTGATAAAGCATTTAAAACGGATTTAAATATCAATTGGTTGGTAGGTACACCAGCTAAGAATGCCAAGGCTAAGGTAGAGATGCAAATAAAAGAAGGTGCGCAGAGTATAGAGGAGTTTCCGGATTATCATTTTTATGATCTTACTCGCAAGTATCAAGGAAATGCCGAAATGATTTTTGATGGGCAAGCAAATGCAAGTGGTGTGGCTGTTATTAATCATCCTCTTGGTCAGAATGATAATTTACCGGGAATGATGAAGCTTAGTTTTCAAACTAAAGCATTCGAACCTGGAGGAGATTTTAGTATAGACAATTTCAGTTTACCGTACAGCCCTTTTTCGCATTATGTAGGAATCAAATTGCCACAAACGGAATATGGAGGAGATCGCTTGGACCAAGGACAAGTAAATAAAATTGAGTTTGTATCGGTAAATGAATCTTCAAAGAAGGTGAGTGGAAGAAAACTTAAAGGAGGAATTTATAGACTTGAATGGCGTTGGTGGTGGAATAGGCAAGGAGATAGACTATCGCGATATAACACAGACAGTTACACCAAGGCCATTCAGACTTTTGAACTTAATACCAATAATCAAGGCGCAAGTTTTGATTTTAATCCAGTCTCATGGGGACGGTATTTAATCAGAGTATGTGATGAGGAGAGTGGGCATTGCAGTTCTAAAATATGCTATGCGGGCTATCCTTATGGAAATGATAGTGAAGAGGACTTCGCTACCATGCTGACTTTAAGTAGTGATAAAGAGGAATACAAAGTCGGAGAACAAATCAAACTCAAATTTCCAAGTGCTGAAGGTGGCAGAGCTTTAATTTCCTTTGAAAATGGATCAGACGTATTGCAGACCACATGGGTCAATACTACAGCAGGACAAACAGAGTTTAATGTTACCACAGACCCTAGCATGGCGCCTACTGCATATGCCAACATCTCTTATGTACAATCACAAAAAAATGTTGAAAATGATAAGCCACTACGGATGTATGGCATTATACCTTTGAGTGTCTATGATCCACAAACTAAATTGAATCCAGTAATCAAATCTACAGAAGTTTTTGCACCTGAAGAGAATGTGAGTATCCAAGTGAGTGAGCAAAACGGAAAAGAGATGACCTACACTTTGGCTGTTGTAGATGAAGGGCTATTAGATTTGACAAGGTTCAAGACACCTGACTTGTGGGAGAAGTTTTATACTAGAGAAGCCTTAGGTGTCAAAACTTGGGATCTTTATGATTATGTAATGGGGAGTATGGCTGGTCAGATTGATCGTATTCTTAGCATTGGTGGAGATGAAGAATTGAATCCTAAGGACAAAAAGAATAAAGCGAATAGGTTTGAACCTGTGGTACAGCATTTCGGACCATTTTATTTAAAGGCTGGAAATAAGAAAACCCATGACTTCACAATGCCAAATTATGTAGGCTCTGTGCGCGTAATGGTTGTAGCAGCTCATGAAGGGGCTTACGGAAAAGCAGAGGTTACCACTCCTGTGAAAAAGCCTCTCATGGTACTAAGTACCTTACCCAGAGTGCTCAGCCCAGGCGAAAGTCTGCAAGTTCCCATTTCAGTTTTTGCACTTGAAAATAAAATCAAGGATGTCAAAATTACTATTGAAGATGAAGCGGGTTTGGTCAAATTTCCAAAAGGAAATAAGACACAAGTATCATTTTCTCAAATAGGTGAGGAGATGGCTTATGTAGATATTCAAATACCTGAGACCATTGGTGTGGCTAAGTTTAACATAGTAGCTGAATCTGCAGGAGAAAGAGCAAGTCAACAAATCGAAATCCAAGTAGACAATCCTAATGAGATGACTTCTGAAGTAGAAGGAACAGTCTTGAAAGCTGGGGACAGTTGGAGTGCTACTATGAGCACTATTGGAATGCTTGGTACCAACAAAGGTGTACTTGAGGTAAGTAACGTGCCTCCTTTCGATCTAGACAAAAGATTACGATACCTGTTGAGCTATCCACATGGATGTTTAGAACAAACGACATCAAAGGCTTTTCCATTATTGTATTTAGATCGGTTTGTTGAATTAAGTGAAGCACAGAAAGAGGAGCGCATTTATTACATCGAAGCAGCTATTGACAAAATCGGAAACTTTGCTCTAGGTAATGGTGCCTTTGCATATTGGCCCAATCGATATGTTAATCCTTATTCAAATACCTATGCGGGACATTTTTTGCTAGAGGCTAAGAAGTTGGGTTTTGCAGTTCCACAAGGCTTATTAGATAATTGGATATCACATCAAAAAAATCAGGCCAATCAGTTCGCTTGGTCTAGTCAAGATAATCGGAACACCTATTTTACGCAAGCCTATAGATTGTACACTTTGGCCTTGGCAGGTCATACCCAATTGGGAGAAATGAATCGATTACGCCAAAAGAAGAACTTAAATGCACAAACGCAATGGCGCTTAGCTGCTGCTTATGCAGTAGATTCGAGGCCAGAGGTGGCTAAAGAAATTATAAAAAATATACCCAGCGATGAAGACTATAAAGCAGTAGAATTGGGCTATAATTTCAGATCTTCCTTGAGAGATGAAAGTATGATCTTAGAAACCTTGAGCCTTATTGGTGATAAGGATAATGCCTTTAAGCTCATGTTTTCCATGTCAAAGAGTTTGGAAGGCAGAAGTTATTATAATACTCAGGCGCTGTCTTACGCTCTTATATCCATTGGAAAATTTTTATCAAATAAGCAAAGTGATCGCTTTGATTTTCAGTTCAATCTAGCTGGCCAAAATACAACATTAGGATCTGATAAATCTGTAATGAGTATAGAAGTAGACTTGGATAAAAATAAAGATGAAAAATTGTCTGTTCAAAATAAAAGTCAAGATGACTTGTTTGTTCGATTTATTAAATCCGGTAAACCCGTTCAAGGCGCCTTCACTCCAAAAAGTGACGGAATCAAAATGACAGTTCAGTACCTTGATGGTGCTGGTAAAGAACTCGATATTACGCAGCTGACTCAATCACAAGATATCATATCAAAGATTACTATCAGTCACGATAAAACGAGAGGTAATACTTATAGGAATTTAGCTTTGACTCAAATTATACCTTCAGGTTGGGAGATTATAAATGAGCGCTTGACCGATGTAGATAATAAGTTCAAATCTTCAATCTCGCAATACCAAGATGTCAGAGACGATCGGGTGCATACTTACTTTGATTTAAATTCTAAAGAGAGCAAGACTTTCTATACTAGAATGACAGCTACTTATCAAGGTAACTATTACCTGCCCAATCAGGTGTGCAAGGCCATGTATGACGAATCTATTCAAGCAACAGTACCAGGTAGATTGATTCAGATAAAAAAGCAAAATCTATAGGGCTCAAACTTTACCTTTTGCATCAGGGATAGAAAGAGTGAGGCTATTGGGCGGCTCAGAAGGCTGGCAGCCTCAGTCCCGACTTTTTCAGGAGGGACGGCAGCGTACGCGGACCTCTGTATAGCCCGCCACTAGCTATGCATTTGGGTGGCCTTTGCGCAAGGGCTTGCATAGATAGTGGGATGCCCAAAACAACAATCACTTTAGCTTGTTCTAATATCTAATTATTGACTATGACAGATTTTTCTCCATTACTAAAAAATATAAATCGATTTGTCACCTTGACGAATGAAGAACAAGCAAGATTGAAATCAATTTTGAAAGTGTCAAAGGTCAAGAAAAAGCAAATGATAATCCAACCCGGTGCAGTATGTAGATATAGATCATATATCGCCAAAGGAGCATTCAGAGTGTTTTACTTAGATGATGTTGGTAAGGAACATACTGTGAGTATAGGAATTGAAGATTGGTTTGTAACTGATTTTTATAGCTATATCAATCAAGTGCCTGCTACAAATTATGCTCAAGCGCTAGAGGATTCTGTGATACTTCAAATGAAGTATGAGGATATCGAACTTCTTTGCAAAGAGATACATTCACTAAGTGAATACTTCCGATTGACTACAGAAAAAGCATTTGCCTACTCAAGAAGGAGAGTGATATCAAACATAAGTAAAACGGCAGAGCAACGATACTATGAGTATATAGAAAAGTATCCGAGTATTGCCAATAGAGTTCCACAATATATATTGGCATCGTATCTAGGTGTGTCTCCAGAATTCTTAAGTAAAATCAGATCCCAAAAAATTAGTAAATCTTAATCTAGTTCAATTTTTTCTATTTGAATATTATCGATATTTGTTTTTAAATAAAAAAAATAACAATGGATAAAAAAATATGGTTTGTAACAGGCGCATCTAGTGGTCTCGGAAAAGCGATGGTAGAAACGATCATCAAGAAAGGCGACTATGCAATAGGCACTTTTAGAAAAGAAGAACAAGTTGTTCAATTCAACAGTCAAAATAAAGGAAATGGGGAAGGGGTCTTGCTAGACATCACAGATCTGAAATCAATCGAAGAGGTGATTAGTAAAACGCTTGGTAAACATGGTAAAATAGATGTGCTGGTCAATAATGCTGGCGTTGGATTTTGTGGCGCTATAGAGGAGGCTGCAATTACTGAAATTCGTCAAATATTTGAAGCGAACTTTTTTGGAACGTTGAAATTGACGCAAGCTGTATTGCCGAGTATGAGGCAAAACAAGTCAGGTCATATCGTACAGATATCTTCTCATGCAGGTGTCAAATCTACGCCAGGATTTGGGATATACAATGCAAGTAAATTTGCCTTAGAGGGATTCAGTGAAGCCCTAGATCATGAAGTGAAACCATTAGGAATCAAGGTGGCTATAGTAGAACCAGGGCCTTTTAGAACTAATTTTGCTGGCGGATCACTCAAAGAATCAGCCAATGAAATAAGCGACTACGCTGAAACAGCTGGTGCTTTTAGAAAGAAGTTAAAAAGTGTACATGAAAAACAAGAGGGACATCCTGTAAAGGCCGCTGAAGCCATCGTAGATCATGTTTATAAAAAAGACGCGACCTTGAGATTGCCTCTTGGAAAAATACCGTTGACAACCATCGGTATGAAAATCGATAGTTTAAAATCAGATTTGGAAGCCAACAAAGAAGTCGCCGCTAGCGCGGTATACGAGTAGGAGGCTTTAATATAAGCCTCCTTTATTCAATCGCTCAATGTCTTTCTTTATTTCTTCAGGTAGATCTTCACCTGGATTAATCTGAATCTGCGAACCATCTATTTCTTTCAGGATCAGGTCTTCCTCGATGATCTGCTTCAAGGATTTTTTATCTAGTGGGTTTTCCTTTTTGATACCAGTGATCTTTAGCTGTGTTCGACGATTCTGTTGGTGCTCTGCTTCAGAGCACTTGGCGCCATTGCTGCATCTATTTACCAATTGCGTCTCACCATATCCGCGTGAACTCATTCGATCAGATTGAATTCCATTTTCTACTAGGTATTGTACAGCTGCAGCAGCTCGTGCCTCAGAAAGAGACATATTGTATGCATCACGCCCTCTAGAATCGGTATGCGATCCAAGCTCTACTAATATATCTGGGTTGTCTTTCAGCACAGCTAATACCTTGTCTAGTTCAATGGCTGCATCTTCTCGAATAAATGATTTGTCATAATCATAGTAGATATTCTTCAATTCAAAAGTAGTATTGATGGCTACACGGTCCATTTCGATATTGGCCAAAAAGGTACCTAATTCATTTCCTTGAGTCATGACATCGGTTACATTACTGATGCCCTCAAAGCATAGGATACAGCCATCAATGTTGATAAAAGCTTCCATTCTTTTAGTCAAGAAACCTTTCTTTCTTACCATGGCGGTATAGTGATTGCCCTGCTCAAATGTGAAATTAAAGTTAGGCGATTCTAAAGAATCTATGACAAGCTCCTCTTTCCTTTTGGTATTGTTGTAGATCTCTATTTTGGCGCCTTGGATGGCGTCTACTACAATATTTTCATTACTCCGAGCTTCTGCTAATGTTACATCAAAGATATAGCCGGGACGTCTTTCTAGTTCTAGTTTTACAAATTCGGTTTCCTTTTCCTTCTTATCTTCGAAGCTAACAGTAGCGGATTTAGAAAAGAAAAGTTTGTGTTCTGCTTTGATCGTAAAGCTAGAATGATCATGTGAGATAGCCGCTTTAAAGTAGCCTTCATTATCTGTCATTAGACTAGCTTCGACACCGTCATTATCATCATTGGTTATAGTTATTCGTACATTTGATATGTATCCACGATTGTTAGTTTCGTAGACATAACCTTCGATGGTTTGAACTTTATCTTGAGCAAGGCACATAGTACCTACCAAGAACAAAATGGTTACATTGATTAGGTATTTCATGATCTTTAATTTTTAATAAAACGTATTAAACTTGACCTTTAGATGCTTACAGGACGCAATGGATAGTTATACTAAAGTTAAAGTAAAACTACCAATTATTTAATTAGTTTCTTACTTACTGTAATAGTTGAGTTTATAAATAAATTATTTATTAATATGTCAATCAATATTCCTGAATCAAAACAAAAACGAATCGTAATTATAGGGGCAGGTTTTGCTGGATTAGCGTTTGCGCAAAAGATGGCTAAACAGGATATGCAGGTCGTGCTGATCGATAAAAACAACTATCACCAGTTTCAACCACTATTCTATCAAGTAGCTATGGCAGGTTTAGAGCCTTCTGCTATCAGCTTCCCGTTGCGTAAAGTTTTTCAACGTAAGAAGAATGTTTTTATTCGCATCACGGAGCTTATTGAGGTTAGACCTGAAGCTCAAGAAATCGAAACAGGTTTGGGACCATTATCATACGATGCATTAGTCATTGCTACAGGGGTCAATTCAAACTACTTCGGTAATGAAGAGTTAGCTCAGAAAACAATTCCTATGAAGTCCGTTTCTGAAGCGCTATATCTGCGAAATGCTATTCTGAAAGATTATGAAAAAGCTTTAGTGACTACAGACTACGATGAAAGACAAGGGCTGATAGATATTGTGATCGTGGGAGGAGGACCTACCGGAGTAGAAGTTGCCGGTGCCTTAGCTGAGATGAAGAAATATATTCTACCAAAAGATTATCCTGAACTGGACAATCAAGAAGTTGATATTTATCTGGTACAAGGTGCAGACTGCCTGCTCAAAGGAATGTCTGAAAATGCTTCAAATGGTGCTTTAACGTTTTTAGAAAATTTAGGCGTAGAAGTTAAACTCAATACTAGAGTTACTGGCTATGATGGAGAATTTGTAACTATGCATAATGGTGAACGCATCAGAAGTAAAAAAGTAATTTGGGCGGCGGGTGTAAAAGGAGTAGAAATTCCGGGCCTAAGCCAAAACTGCTATAACCGCTCATGCAGACTTCTTGTCGATGAACAATGCAAGCTAGGTGATGCAAATAATATTTTTGCTATTGGCGATATTGCTTCCATGCAAACAGAGGAATTGCCCTATGGCCATCCGCAATTGGCGCAGGTAGCTATCCAACAAGGCAATTTTTTAGCTGCAAACCTAAATCAAATATTAGAAGGAAAAAGCGATAAAAAATTCAAATACAAAGATTTAGGATCTATGGCTACTATTGGAAGGAATAGGGCAGTAGTGGATCTTCCGCGATTCAAGTTCAAAGGCTTTTTTGCATGGTTGGTGTGGTTGTTCGTTCACTTGTTTTCCATACTTGGAGTGAAAAATAAATTAATGGTATTTATTAATTGGATTTGGAATTACTTCACCTATGATCAGTCTCTACGATTAATCATAAAGCCGAAAGAGCCATCTAAAACATTTAAAACACCTCATGAGCCTGTCTAGGATAAGGAGCATGATATGAGATATACCAAGGTATGATAGATTTATCCCTTACAGAGAATCAAGTCCAATGTGTTACTAATTTTAATGATCTAGTAAATACTCCTTTTCGAGGCAAGGTAAACGCGACATGCTGGAATCGAGCACTTGAGGGAGATTTTGAGGAGATTGTAGATAAGATAGAGTTAGTCGAGAATATGGCGGTCATCGGTGCTGAGGAGCTCCATGCCTTAAAACTAAGTGATAAAGGTCAACTTGCTCGGCAAACACTGTTAGCCGACTTAAAACTATTGACTGATCATGGTGCGTCACCGATCTTGAATCTGATCAAGCATTACGAAAGAGATGAATCGTACGCATATTTTCCTACGGATGTTTATTCCTTCCATGTAGATCGTGCGCCCATACCTGGTGCTACTTATTTGTGTACCTACTATGGAGAGGCAAGTGAGATATTGCCCAATGCTCAAGGGAGGCAAAAAATACATATACCTGAAATTAGAGCAGAACTCAAAAAGTTATACGATGGGGCAGATGATGGCTTTGAGTCATTTCTGGAAGAATATTTCTTTGATCTGCATTACCAAGCCATCCCTGGAGCTAAACCATATAGTTTGGGTATTGGACATATGTGGAGGCTGGCCATCGATCATCCTGATAGTGATGTGTCCCCTTGTTTACATAGAGCGCCAATGGAAACCTCAGGTAAAACAAGACTAATGATGATTTGTTAATCGAATGAAAAATGGCAGAAATTAGAAGGGTAGAGGTAAAAAAAAGAGCCATGGACCCTACTCCAATGGCTCTGATAAAAGTCATTCTTTAGTGCTTCATATGCACATATAAGAAAGATGACCACAAAGATCTTTATGTTTAGTTTTAAACTTTTCTCGATTGTAAGGGATACATATTCATGCTCTTCAAGCACTTGTACCTCATCAGACGGTCAAATATAATATAATTGAAATTAATTATATGTACTTATTATGAAAAAATAAAAAAAAGCGACCATCTATCTGATGATCGCTTTTCAATTTTGCTAAGCCTATTATAAATTATGAATCGAATTTTATTATTTGCTGTAAGATAGACTAACCTCTAAAGTGAATTCGTCATCTATTGTCTTGTCTCCAAGATTCGAGAAGAAAGAACCAGAGCCATACCTTACATCAAAGTCCGTACGGTCTAGAGTGATAGTTGCGTTAGCAACACCATCTTTAGCTGTGGTATTAAATTTCACCTCTTTTGTCATTCCTTTTATAGTTATATCACCTGTTACCCTATACTCACCATCCATTCCTCTAGGCGCTACCTTAGTGATATTGAAAGTAGCTTTAGGATGTGCTTCTACACCAAAGAAGTCTGCTGACTTCAAGTGTCCTTCTAGCTTACCTGCTCCTTGACCTTGTATATCAGTAACTTTTATTGTTGACATATCTATGGTAAATGATCCTCCGCTGAGCTGCTCATTTTCGAAAGTTAATTCACCATCTGATAGGTTAATAGTTCCATTATGTTTTCCTGTAACCTTAGTTGCTTTCCATTCTACTGTACTCTTGTCAATATCAACTTTCATAGTTTCTACTGTAGTAAAAAATGCCAAGGTCATTGTAGTGAATAGTAAACTGATTAATTTCATTTTTTTATTTTTTTTTAATTATGTAATGCTCATATAACACCGCCTTTAAACTCGATGTTTAAACATTGTTTTAATTTGTCCAGTAGCAGACAAAAATAAATGCCAATAAAATTTTAGCTATAAGTACGCTTAATCAAGCTTGAGAACGTCAAGAAATGCCTTTTGTGGAACTTCTACATTTCCGATGTTACGCATTTTCTTCTTACCCTTCTTTTGCTTTTCGAGTAGTTTACGCTTACGAGAAATATCTCCACCATAGCATTTTGCGGTTACATCTTTTCTCATAGCAGAGATCGATTCCCTTGCTATGATTTTGGCCCCTATTGATGCTTGTATGGCGATCATGAACTGTTGTCTAGGTAATAAAGTTTTCAACTTATTACAGATCTTCTTGCCAAAAGCAAAAGCATTATCCTTATGAACTAGGGCAGACAAGGCATCCACTGGATTTCCGTTCAGTAGCATATCCATCTTTACGATTTCGGATTGTCTATATTCTAGCGGAGCATAATCAAATGAAGCATAGCCTCTAGAGATGGATTTCAATCTATCATAAAAGTCAAACACGATTTCGGCCAATGGCAACTCAAAAGTCATTTCGACCCGCTCTGGAGTGAGGTAGTGTTGCTTGGTCATGATACCACGTTTTTCCATGGTCAGTTTCATGATAGGGCCGATGTAGTCAGGCTTAGTTATTATTTGTGCTATGATGTATGGCTCAGTTACATAGTCTAGTACACTACCTTCAGGAAGTTCTGTAGGTGTATTGACTAGTAGCTTTTCCCCTTTGGTAGTATAGGCAAAGTAGGATACGTTAGGAATAGTAGTGATCACTTCCTGATTGAATTCTCTAGACAGTCGCTCCTGTATTATTTCTAGATGAAGCATTCCGAGGAAGCCACATCTAAATCCAAATCCAAGCGCCGCAGAGGACTCTGGTTCAAAAACCAATGAAGCATCATTCAATTGTAGCTTCTCCAAACTATCACGTAGATCTTCAAAGTCATCATTATCTAGCGGGAATATACCAGCAAATACCATTGGCTTCACATCCTCAAAACCATCGATAGCCGCTTCACACGGATTATCCGCCAGCGTCATCGTATCACCCACTTTTATTTCACTACTCGTTTTGATACCCGTGATGATATAACCCACATTTCCAGCACCTACACTTTTTTGTGGCACCATATCCATTTGCAGGATACCGATTTCATCAGCATGGTATTCTCTTTCTGTATTTACAAAACGAACAAGATCTCCTTTTTTCATACTCCCATTATAGATACGGAAGTAAGCAATCACCCCTCTATATGGGTTAAATACAGAATCAAAAATCAAGGCCTGCAATGGTGCCTCCGTATCTCCTTCAGGAGCTGGGACTCTTTCTACGATCGCAGTCATTACATCTTGTATCCCAATACCCGTTTTACCCGAAGCGAGCACGATATCTTCTTTTTCACAACCTATCAGATCTATGATTTGATCACTTACCGCTTCAACATCTGCAGACTCCATATCTATTTTGTTGATCACAGGTATGATCTCCAAGTCATTTTCTATTGCTAAGTATAAGTTTGAGATGGTTTGTGCTTGTATCCCTTGCGAAGCATCCACTAGTAGCAATGCCCCTTCACATGCCGCGATAGAACGAGACACCTCATATGAAAAATCCACGTGACCCGGTGTATCGATAAGATTAAAAGTAAAATCAGTTCCATCCGTATGCTTATAGTGCATTTGAATCGCATGACTCTTGATCGTAATTCCCCTTTCTCTCTCAATATCCATATCATCCAGCGCCTGATCCTTCATAGCACGCTCATTTATCGTTTGGGTAAATTCAAGCAGACGATCCGATAAGGTACTCTTCCCATGGTCAATATGGGCAATCACACAAAAATTTCTCATGTTCTTCATAAGCCGCAAATATACGCTTTTACACAGTGTACTGTACTATTTTAAACTGCATTGTAGGAGAATAGTTAACTGTTTAACGCATATTTTTCCACTAGACTCATTTATAGCCAATTATTTCAGTCTCGCCCATTTTAGAAGTGTTTTTTGGGCGATCCCCCGAGTATGCCCGTCTCGCAATGCCGTCCCATACTCGGGGTCAGGCTCTCCAGCACTCCGTTTCACTCCGGTCCGAAAAGGACTAGGCGCAAAAAGGCGCCTCTGCTTCCTATCCTTATCGCGAGGCTGTTACGAAATTGGAAAGTTCATTCTTGGAGGCCATTTGTCACGATTTTTAAAAAAGAAAAATCGCGCCAAATGGGATGTTTCGCTAAATTTACCCAGGGCTGAAGCACCGGGCTCTTATATTTAGCCACCTTGTGGCTATTAAATTT